>JAYROM010000234.1:0-12074 GCA_041911695.1 Aeromonadaceae bacterium | reverse complement strand
TAAAAACCGGAAATAACGCCTGAAACGGCGAAAAAACGATCTAAATGGGCTGGTTGAAGGCATTTACGGGAGAACAAATCGGCTAAAACAGGAAAAAATGAAATTACTGAGTCAGCCGAGAAGAATTTCCCCGCTTATTCGCACCTTCCCTAGGCCACTACCGCCTTATATTGGCCGCCGCCACCAGTAATTGCCCCAGCGTGGCGATGGCTTGCTCGACCTGGCTAGTCCAGGGTTGGGCATAATTGATGCGCAGGTGATGGGTATATTGCTTCTGGCTGGAGAAGAGCAGGCCGGGTGCAATCGCTACTTTTTCGGTCAACAGTTGCTGGTACAAGGCAAAGCTGTTGACCTCCGCGGGCAACTCCAGCCACAGGAAATAACCGCCTGCCGGTTGTGTGACTTTCACCGTGTCCGGTAGGTAGTACTGGATGGCCTGTAGCATCTGGTGCTGGCGCTGCTCTAGGGTTTTTCGCAGGCGGCGAAGGTGGGCATCGAACCCGCCTGTACGTAGATATTCATTCAGGGCCAATTGCGTGGGAATCGATGCCGACAGGGTGGACATCAACTGCAAGCGTTGAATCTTCTCCGCCTGCGCGCCGGCCGCCACCCAGCCGACGCGAAATCCGGGTGACAGGCATTTGGAAAAAGAAGCGCAGTGTAGTACCAGGCTGTGGCTGTCATAGGCTTTGGCCGGTAACGGCGCTTCCTGTCCGAAATAGAGCTCACCGTAGACATCGTCTTCAATCAGCGGTACCTGGTGGTTCGCCAGCAGGGTGACCAATGCCCGTTTGTCTTGCCGAGACATACAAAAGCCCAGCGGGTTTTGAAACGAGGTCATCAACCAGCAGGCCTTAATCGGTAATTGCTCCAAGGATTGCGCCAGCTGGTCAAGATCCACACCGGTGCGCGGATGGGTGGGGATCTCTACCGCTTTCAATTTCAACCGTTCGATGGCTTGTAACGCGCCATAAAACGTCGGTGATTCGATGGCTACCAGATCTCCGGGTTGGGTCACTGCTTGCAGGCTCAAATTCAATGACTCCATGCCGCCGGAGGTGATGACGATATCGTCCGGGGTGATCTGCATCCCTTGCTGGGCGTAGCGCCGTGCAATGATTTGGCGCAAGGATTCGTTGCCCGGCGGCAGATTGGCGATGGCGCTAAAAGGGGACATCTTGCGACTGCTGCTGGCCAGTGCGCGGGTCAGCGCCTGCAAGGGAAATAGCTGCGGGTCAGGAAAGGCCGAACCGAGCTGGGTGAGCGAACTGTCCTTGCTGTTCTGCAACACATCGAAGACGAGGTCATTGATGTCCACCCTGGTGGAGCGCAGTGTCACCGGTTGGCTGGCGGGCTCCGGCAACGCCAGTGTCTGCTGCACGACAAAATAGCCGGACTTGGGGCGTGCGTAGATCCAGCCCTGACTCTCCAGCAACTGGTACGCCTGCAGGACGGTCATCGGACTGAGGTTGGCCGTTTTACAGCACTGGCGGATGGAGGGGATCCGCTCACCGGGCCGCCAGACCTTCTGCTGGATCCGGGCCTTGATCTGTTCCGCCAGCAACTCATATCGCCCCATAAACCACCATCTGTTATACCTTGTTATCTCATCATCTGTATCTGTAACAGTGAGAGCATAGCATGCTCAAATAGCCTTCTCAGCCTGGATCACGGCTCTGCCGGTCGGTCTGTCTCTATGTGAAGGATGTGGCATGTTCTTACCCGATGACGTTGTCAGCCTCTCGCGCCTGCAATTTGGTGCGACGGCAATGTTCCATTTTATTTTTGTTCCGCTGACCCTGGGTCTCTCCTGGTTGCTGGTGATCATGGAGGCGGCCTATGTCATGACCCGCAACCTGATTTATCGGGACATGACCAGGTTCTGGGGCAAGTTATTCGGCATCAACTTTGTGATGGGGGTGACCACCGGGATCACTCTCGAGTTCCAGTTTGGCACCAACTGGGCCTATTACTCGCACTATGTCGGCGATATTTTCGGCACGCCGCTGGCGGTCGAAGGGCTGATGGCGTTTTTCCTCGAATCCACGCTGGTGGGGCTGTTCTTCTTTGGCTGGGAACGGCTCTCGCCACGCAAGCATCTGCTGGTCACGGCGCTGGTGTCACTGGGCTCGAACCTCTCGGCCTTGTGGATCCTGGTCGCCAATGGCTGGATGCAGCACCCCGTGGGTGCCGAGTTCAATCGCCTGACCTCGCGTATGGAGTTGACCGATATCGCGGCGGTGATTCTCAATCCCATGGCCCAGGTGAAATTTGTGCATACCGTGACGGCGGGTTATGTCGCCGCATCGATGTTCGTGCTGGGCATTTCCTCCTGGTATCTGCTCAAACAGCGCGATATGGAATTTGCCAAACGCTCGTTTGCTACCGGGGCCGGATTCGGCTGTGCCGCGCTGTTCTTCCTGGTGTTGCTCGGCGACGAGTCCGGTGTGGAGGTCGGTAAAACCCAACCGGCGAAATTGGCAGCCATTGAGGCCGAGTGGCATACCGAAGCGGCGCCGGCGGCGTTTACCCTGGTCGGTTTGCCTGATCAGGCTGCGGAAACCACCCATCTCGCGCTCAAGATCCCTTATCTGATGGGGCTGATCGCCACCCGTTCCCTGGATACCCCGGTGCAAGGATTGGTGGACATCAAGGCAGAAAATGAAGCCCGGATCCGTCGCGGCATGCTGGCTTATGACGCCTTGCAGCGCGTGCGTGCAGGGGACGCCTCGGCGGAAACCACCTTCCAGGCGCATAAAGGGGATTTGGGGTACGGCTTGCTGCTCAAGGCCTATACGGCAAACGTGATCGACGCGACCGATGCCCAAATCAGACAGGCGGCGCAGGATACCATTCCGCAAGTGGCGCCGCTGTTCTGGGCCTTCCGTCTGATGGTCGGCGCCGGCGTCGCCATGACCGTGCTCTTCGGGCTGGCGCTGTGGTCGCTGCTCAGTGGCAACTTAGCGGGGCGCCGCTGGTTGTTGCGTGCCCTGTTTTATGCCATCCCCTTGCCGTGGCTAGCGATTGAATCCGGCTGGTTTGTTGCCGAGTTTGGCCGCCAGCCCTGGACCATCACACATGTGTTACCAAGCGTTGCCTCAGTTTCCAATTTGACCGTCGGACAACTGACCTTCAGCCTGGTCTCGATCTTCATGATCTACAGCTCGTTGCTGGTCATCGAGATGGGGTTGTTGCGCCACTTTATCCGTAAAGGCCCGGCGAGCCTGCATACCGGCCGCTATCACAACGAAATCGCCCATTAACAGGAGCCCGCGATGGATTACGAATTGCTGAAACTGATCTGGTGGGGACTGGTTGCCTTTATGGTGATTGGTTTTGTCATCATGGACGGTTTTGATCTGGGCATCGGCATATTGCTGCCGTTTCTGGCGAAAACCGATGACGAGCGGCGGGTATTGCTCAATGCCGTCGGTCCCACCTGGGAGGGCAACCAGGTGTGGCTGATTGCCGGCGCGGGGGCGCTGTTTGCCGCCTGGCCGGTTGTCTATGCCGCTGCCTTCTCGGTCTTGTATGTGCCATTTATGTGTCTGTTGTTCGGCCTGTTCCTGCGACCGGTGGGGTTTGATTATCGCAGCAAACTGCCCTCGGCCAGATGGCGCCGCAACTGGGATCGGGCACTGTTCGTCGGCGGCCTGTTACCCACCCTGATGCTGGGCTGCACGCTGGGTTTTATGATTCAGGGGGTGCCGTTCCGCTTTGATCAGGAGATGCAACTCTTCTACGGCGCGTTTCAGCTGAATATCGGGCTATTGGCCAGCACCATGCTGCTCGCGGTCATCCTACTGGTGTTACACGGCGCGGCTTTTTTGCAGACCAAAACCGAAGGGGTGTTGCGCGAACGGGCCCGGCGCACCATCGCCCTGTTTGCCCCGCTGGTGGTGGTCAGCATGGTGATCACCGCCGTGGTAGCCGTGACCACGGTGGCAGGCTACCGCATCACCGCGCAACCGTCGCCTGACTCGGTGCTGACGCCGCTGATGAAAACCGTGGTGCTTGCCGATCATGGCTGGCTGGACAATTACTCCCGGCACCCGGCATTAGGGCTGATCCCGCTGCTGGCCCTGCTAATGCCGTGCTGCGCGCTGTGGTGCAACGGTCGAGGGCACGCGGTCACTACGTTTCTGGCTACCGGCGCGACCTGTGCCCTGATGCTGCTGAGTGTCGCCGTGGCCCTGTTCCCGTTCGTGTTGCCGTCATCACTGGATCCGGCCAGCAGCATCACGCTGTGGGATGGTACCTCCAGCAAACGCACCCTGCTCATCATGCTGGGCATCGTGCTGGTCATCATGCCAATCAACCTGCTCTATACCACCTGGGTATACCGGGTCATGCGCGGCCGGGTGACCACGCAACAGGTGAACGCCAACAGTCACGGCCTCTATTAAGCATAAGGAGACATATCATGTGGTATTTCGTCTGGATTCTTGCCGTTTTGCTGTCGCTGGCCACCGGACTGCTGGCGGTTATGTGGGTCGATGTCCGAAGCCGGCCCGCCGGCTCAACGGCAGATGCAGGAGATGGCCATATCGGCAGGGACGGTGGGCACGCTTGAGGGCCGGACTGGCGGCATGCCGCCCCGGCCGGACAGGTGATGGCCGGGGCGGTGTCGCGTTGATCAGGCCAGCTGCTTGAGGATGACCTGAGCCACCGCTTCCGAGCTGGCCGGGTTCTGGCCGGTGATCAGGTGGCCATCTTCGAGTACAAACGGTACCCAGTCAGCCCCCTTCTGATAGTGGCCGCCCAGCGATTGAAAGGCATCTTCAATCAGGAACGGCACCACATCGGTCAACTCGACGGCGCCCTCTTCGCTGTTGCTAAAGCCGGTCACCTGACGACCCTGCACCAGTGGCGCGCCATTGGCGGCCTTGACGTTGATCAGCGCGCCCGGGGCGTGGCAGACAAAGCCGATCGGCTTGCCGGCACGGTCAAAGGCTTCAATCAGGTTGATCGAGTCGGTTGACACCGCCAGATCCCACAGCGGACCATGGCCACCCGGGTAGAACACGGCATCAAAGTCGGCTTGCTGAATGCCGGCCAGTGGCAAGGTGGTCGCCAACGCCTGCTGCGCGGCCGGGTCGGCCTTGAAGCGGTGGGTCAGCTCGGTCTGGAACTCGGGCAGATCACTCTTCGGATCCAGCGGCGGCTGGCCACCGGCCGGCGAGGCCAGCACGATCTCGGCACCCGCATCCTTAAACACATAGTAGGGGGCGGCGAACTCTTCTAACCAGAAGCCGGTCTTTTTGCCGGTGTTGCCCAGATCAGCGTGCGAAGTCAGTACCATCAGAATTTTCATGTTGTCGATCCTCAATCTTGGTGTCGGGATGGCGCCGCCTGCGCGGCGGGCGCCGTGTTATCGGGTTAATTAATGATTGCTACTCAGGAAGGCGCGCACGGCGGCGGTCTTGTCCTGATACGGGGCACGCAGGCGCAGGTTGGTGGTACCGGCCTGATCCTGAGTGACCACAGGTTTGAAATGGCTGAAACGGCGGAAGCCATGAATACCATGATAGGCGCCGGTGCCGGAGGCGCCGACCCCGCCAAATGGCAAGCTGGTCATCGACACATGGGTCATCACATCGTTAAACACGAGCGCCCCGGAGGTGGTGCGCTCGGCGATCAGCTGCTGCTGTGCGGCATCGTCACCAAAATAGTAGAGCGCCAATGGTCGCGGCCGCTGGTTGATATAGCGGATCGCCTCATGCAGGTCGCCGCTGTAGGTCTTGACCGGCAGCAGTGGGCCGAAGATCTCCTCCTGCATGATGCGCATCTGGTCGGTAACGCCGAGCACCAGGTGCGGCGCGATCTGGCGGGTGACCGAGTTGAACGCCGGTTCCCCGGCCGGCGCCAGGCTGATCACACGGGCCCCTTGCGCTTGGGCATCATCAAGCAGACTGATCAGGCGCAGGTAGTGGCGTTCGTTGATGATCGCGCTGTAATCCGGGTTGTGCTGGATGGTCGGGAAGCTGTGGGCGACGAAGGTGCGCGCCAAGGTCTCCAGATCGTGGCTGGCAGCTGCCGGTAACAGCAGATAGTCGGGGGCGACACAGATCTGGCCGGCGTTGAAGGTCTTCACCGTCAAGGTGCGCTCGACCACGCGGCGCAGATCAGCGCTGGCATCCACGACTACCGGTGATTTGCCACCCAGCTCCAGCGTGACCGGCACCAGGTTGTCGGCGGCGGCGCGCATCACCTGGCGGCCGACCGCACTGCTGCCGGTGAAGATCAGGTGATCAAACGGCAGGGCGCTGAACGCCTGGCCAACACTGGCATCGCCAGTGATCACGGTGAGTTCTTCGGCAGCGAAGTAACGGGCTGCCAATTCGACCAGCAACTGTGCGGTGTGCGGTGTCAGTTCAGAAGGTTTGAGCATGGCGGTATTGCCGGCCGCGAACACGCTGGCCAGCGGGCCGAAGGCCAGATTGATCGGGAAGTTCCACGGGCTGATGATGCCGACCACGCCAAGCGGCTGGGGCACAATGCTCGCCTGCATGCCGGCGACCGGTACCTCAGCGGCTTCCGGCTGCATCCATTGTTCAACGTGATCGGCTGCATGCTGCAGCAGGTGCAGGGTAGAGGCCAGATCCGCCACCATGGTCTGGTAGGCACTGCGCTGGCCGAAATCGCGACGGATGGCGTCGCAAATCTCTTGATGGTTGTCACGCAGCAGGGCAGCACTGCGCAGCAGGCGGTCGCGGCGCAGGGCGGCTGAGGCCGGGCCGGCCTGCAGATGGGCTTGCTGTAGCTGGCGCAGGGTATGGAGCAGTTCGGTAGCGTGTTCAGTATTCATCTGGCGTATCCGTGGGTCCGGTTTCGATGAAGAGAGCTTAAATCAGCGTGGATTTGTGGCGCCAACAAGCCTATTTTGGTGGGGGTATAAATTAATTTATGGGGTGGTCATGTCACTGGTACGGTTACGCACTTTTATCGAGGTCTACCGGCAGCGCTCGATCTCGGGTGCTGCACGCTCGCTGAATCTGACCCAACCGGCGGTGTCGCAGCATATCAGCGGCCTGGAGGTGGCGATTGGTCGCCCGTTGTTTGAGCGCCAGCCGCAGGGGGTGGTGCCAACCGCTGTGGCCGACGATTTGGCCGCCGATATTGGTAACAAGCTGGATGCCGCCGAATCGGCATTGGCCTCGGCGCGCGCGCGTTCCATGGATGTGGCCGGTACCCTGCAGATCATCAGCCACGCTGACTTTGTCGCCGAGAAGCTGGCCGGTGCCGTCTTGCCGTTACTGCACAACGGGATGCGCGTCCATCTACATGCCGGCGATGGGCCGCTGGTGACGCAGATGGTGCTGGAAGGGCATTGTGATCTGGGCATTACCGCCCATCCGGTGACCGATCAGCGCTTAAAAAGCGAGGTAGTATTCACCGATCGTGTCCTCGCGGTGGCCTCTCCGACGGTGGCGGCGGCGATTAATCAGGCGAGTGAAGTGGCCAGCGCATTACGTCAGGCGCCGTTATTGGCCTATGACCTGGAATTGTCACTGATTGACCACTGGCTGGAGAAAAACCGCATTCCGTGGCAACAACAACTGCCAGCGGTGGTCGGGCAGGATCTGCGTGCCCTGCGTACCTTGCTGATCAAGGGGTTCGGCTGGTCAGTGCTGCCGGCGTTTCTCTGTACCCAACATATCGCCCAAGGGGCGTTGGTCGCCATTAACGCGCCGGTTGCCGACACCGGGATCCGCTATAGCCTGATCTGGTCGGCCAGCGCACTACGCCAGCCGCGCGTTGCGCATGCACGGCAGACCTTGGTTGCGCAGTTGGGCCTCACAGAGTGCGGCTAACCTCAGTGCTTACCTATCCTCGGAACTTATCTATCCCCGGAATCACCTCGCGGCTCGTTCATTGCGCACCGCATCGGATGATTAGCTCGGACGCGGACCCTCACCCGCCTCGACGTCGAGGGCGGCGTGTCTGGTCTGCATTGGCGTCATGCCGCGCGCTTGCAGTTGACTGCGGATTAACCCGCTGAGATGAAGGAGGGGCGGTGAGGGTGGGTCGGGCGGACTGAGTAAAGCAATACCGATGGGGGGCAGGCGTGGCAGGTCGGTCAGACACTGTAGGGAGGCCGGCATGCCGACCGCCGTGCGGACTGTGATGCCGAGTCCCGCTTGAACGGCCGACCAGATGCCATTCAGGCTACTGCTGGTGAAGGCGACGCGCCACGGCATGCCGGCATGATCCAACGCCGCTATCGCACGTGAGCGCATCAGACAGGGGGCATCAAAGACCACCAAGGGGAGTGGTGCGCCGCGGTGTTGATGTGTCGCCAATACCTCTGGCTGTCCGATCCACTGCATCGGTAGCGTACCGAGTAATGCCGGGCTTGGCTCTATTGCCGCCTGCCATAACAAGGCCAGGTCGAGATCAGCCTCGGCGATCGCCTGCTCCAGCGCCTGATTGCGAGCAATGCGGGCCTCCAGTTGTAGCTGTGGGTGCGTCTGGGTCAGGCTGCCCAGAACCTCGGTGAGGAGACCATCACCAAAATCTTCCTGAAAGCCGATGCGTAGCGTTCCGTGAAGTGGTGTACCACGCACGGCCAGCAGCGTGGCATCGTTCAGTGCCAGTAGCCGACGGGCGTGACTTAACAGCAGCTCTCCACTCGGGGTCAGTGCCAGCCCGCGACCGGCTTTACTCAATATCGGCGTGCCGCACTGCTCCTCGAGCTTTTTAAGCTGTGCGCTGATCGCTGAGGTTGAACGGCCCAACCGATCTGCGGCCTTGGCAAAACTGCCCAGTTCAATGCCAGTGACAAAGCTGCGCAGTACGTCGAGATCCAGATGCTGCATCGATAATCGTCCCAAATATCAGGATGGTTGGTGAAATACTATCTGATTTTTTAAACAATCACACCAGGCTAGCATCGCATCAATGTTACCCCGCGAGGAGACCTCATCATGTTAGCCATGCAATATCGTTTTACCCTGCCCGCCGATTATGACATGGGCATCATCCGCCAACGGGTTGCTGAGAAGGGGCATGCACTGGATCAGCATTCACCGCTCGGCTTCAAGGCCTATCTGGTATCGGCACGGGAGCAGGGGGATCAGGAAAACCGCTATGCCCCCTTCTATCTGTGGCATCAACCAGAAGGATTGCGCGACTTTCTGTTGTCGCCCGGTTTTAGCGGTCTGACCCAGAGTTTTGGCTGGCCAGTGGTGCGCAGTTGGCCTGCGCTCCTTGCCCTACAACATCAGGCAGGTTTTCTCCAGGCAGGTCATGCCACCTGTCAGTCGGTGGCGTTAGCGCCGTTCACGGATCTGGCTCAACTGGCCCGAGAGGAGCGGCAACGTGCGGCACAGGATATTGCACAGCGTCAGGCACTGCTCGCGCTCACCGTGTTGGAGCCTGCGCACTGGACATTGCTGCGCTTCCGTTTACTGGCTGAGCGGCCGGCGTGGTCGGCTGACACCGACCGGTATCAAGTTCTGCACCTGTCCTGCCCGCAACCGGCGCTGTCACCCAGCGACTAGCGGCGACGATAGCAAGCGGTACAGCGTCACGGATAACCCAGCCTTGGGCCGTTTTAAACGGCGTTGCCTATCGGCCGGCTGTACCGCTTTGCCACGCCGCCACGGTTGGCATTGCTGAAGACAATGCAACCTGGAACAGCTCGACATGGTGGCCTTGGCGCGCGCCAACTGAGGGCGAATCCGTGCGTTGGCGTCCGAGATGTGAGCCGTTGCGCACCGTTTCGGGGCGATCGCTGCGCTATCGACGCTTGCGTGCACCAAAAGCATAATCAGTTACGCAGCTAGCATAGATATGCGTAAAACTCATGCCTGCCATGAAAATTTATCGCTAGTGACTGTCGGCGTTCTCGCGTTCAATTCAACCATTCCCGTGATGACGTTTGAACGGACAACGACAGAATGCAAACCCCGGTCCAACTGCGCTCCAAACTTCCTGATGTCGGCACCACCATCTTCACTGTGATTGGCCAGTTATCCAGTCAGTATCAGGCGATCAACCTATCGCAGGGGGCGCCGAACTTTCCGTGCGATCCGGCGCTGGTGGCGCTGGTGAATCAAGCCATGCAACAGGGGCGTAACCAGTATGCGCCAATGACCGGTTTGCCTGCGCTCAAGGAGGCGATTGCCGCCAAGGTGCAGGCCCTGTATGGCCGTACCTATGATCCGGGCAGCGAGGTGACGGTTACCGCCAGCGCCAGCGAGGCGCTCTATTCAGCCATTTCAGCGTTGGTGCATCCGGGCGATGAGGTGATCTACTTCGAGCCGTCGTTTGACAGTTATGCGCCGATTGTCCGTTTGCAGGGCGCCAAGCCGGTGGCGATCAAGCTGTCGGTGCCGGCGTTCAGTATTGACTGGGACGAGGTGCGCGCTGCCATCACGCCGCGCACCCGCATGATTATCGTCAATACGCCGCATAACCCGAGTGGTCAGGTGCTGAGTGCGCAGGACTTGCAGCAGATGGCGGACTTGTTGCGCGGCACCGACATCGTGGTGCTGTCGGATGAGGTATATGAACATATGGTGTTTGATGGCGAGCGCCATCATGGCATGGCCACCCATCCTGAACTGGCCGAGCGCAGTGTCATCGTCTCCTCATTTGGCAAGACCTTCCATGTGACCGGCTGGCGTGTCGGCTATTGCGTCGCGCCCGCCGCCTTGATGGACGAAATCCTCAAGGTGCACCAGTTTATGATGTTCTCGGCCGATACGCCGATGCAGTACGCCTTTGCCGAGTACATGCTCAACCCCGCCACCTATCTGCATCTGGCGGCGCTGTATCAGGCCAAGCGCGATCTGATGGTCCGTCATCTGCAGGACAGCCCGTTCAAACTGTTACCCAGCCGCGGCTCCTTCTTCCTGGTGGCCAGTTATGGTCATCTTAGCGACGAAGCGGACAGCCAGTTCGTGCAGCGTTTGATCACCGATTACCGTGTGGCAACCATTCCGATGTCGGCCTTCTATACCGATGGCACCGACAACCGGCTGTTCCGGCTCTCCTTCTCCAAGGACGATGCCACCATCATTGCCGGCGCGCAGGCGCTGTGTCAGGTCAAGGTCTAGGGGGCGGCGATGGGGACGTTGCATAAGGTAGCCGCCATCCAGATGAACAGCGGTGCCGATGTGGCGCTCAATCTGGCGCGGGCGGTCGAATTGGTGGCTGAGGCGGCACAGGCTGGCGCCGAGTTGGTGTTGTTGCCGGAGTACTTCTACCTGATGGGGAGGCAGGACGCCGACCGCGTGGCGATGGGCGAGCCGTTCGGTAACGGGCCGATCCAGCACTTCCTCGCTTCGCTGGCGGCCAGCCAGCAGGTCTGGCTGTCGGCGGGCACTCTACCGTTGCACAGCCCTGTGCCCGGCAAGGTGTTTAACAGCAATTTGTGGTTTGACGATCAGGGTCACTGCGTCGGCCGCTATGACAAAATCCACCTGTTCGGTTTCGATAATGGCAGCGAGAGCTATCGCGAGTCGGCCACCTTGGCGGCAGGCGATACCATCACCACGGTGACCACGCCGGTTGGCGATGTGCGGGCCTCGGTCTGTTATGACCTGCGCTTCCCGGAGTTGTATCGTCATCAGCAGGGCTATGGGCTGATCACGGCACCTGCCGCCTTTACCTATACCACTGGGCAGGCGCATTGGGCGCTGCTGCTGCGGGCGCGGGCGGTGGAAAACCAGTGTTATGTACTGGCCGCTGCGCAAACCGGGACACATCCGGCTGGCAATCGGACCTTTGGTCATAGCATGATTGTCGACCCGTGGGGAAATATTCTTGATTGCCTGGAAGAGGGCGAGGGAATAGTGATGGCAGAGATCGACTTTTCTCATATGATGAAAATTCGCGCACAGCTGCCGGCATTGCAAAATCGCGTATTTAACTAACGGTCTTCGCTATTAATAATTGGAGAGGGAACTCGTCATGAATAAATTGAGTCTGCTGTGTCTGTCCTTGGGCCTGTTTGCTTCTGCCAATGCACTGGCGGAAGACATGCGTTTCGGGCTGGAAGCCGAATATCCACCGTTCGAGAGCAAGAACGCCCAAGGGGCACTGGAAGGCTTTGATATCGAATTAGG
>JAYROM010000233.1:0-12776 GCA_041911695.1 Aeromonadaceae bacterium | reverse complement strand
GCCACCTTGCCATCGGAGAGGAAGTCGATCTCCTCTTCGGGAAAGTCGATGGCAGCCTCCACATAGATGCGCAGGCGGATCAGCGCTTCCACCAAGTCGTTGATGCGGCGCGAGAAGTCGCCCTGCAGGGAGTGGAGGGCAGAGCGGGCGGCCTGTTCGCTGGTCGCTTCGATCAGATCGGCAATCGCCTCGGCCTGGGCCAGATCCAGCTTGTCGTTGAGAAAGGCGCGCTCGGAAAATTCGCCGGGGCGGGCGGTGCGGATCCCCGGCAGCAGCAGGATGCGGCGCAGCAGCATGTCCAGTACCACGGGGCCGCCATGCCCCTGCAGCTCCAGCACATCTTCGCCGGTAAAGGAATGGGGGGCTTTGAACAGCAGGGCGATACCCTGATCGAGGGGCTGCCCCTGGCTGTCCATAAAGGGCAGATATTCCGCCTGACGGATGGCCGGCAGGCGTGGCAGCAGCGCCTGGGCCACGGCTATCGCCTGTGGCCCGGAAACCCGGATGATACCAACGCCGCCGCGTCCCGCAGCTGTGGCCTGGGCGACGATGGTTTCGCTGCTCATCCTAGCTGGCTGCCTTGATGCCCTGTTTTTCGATGCTGCGGTTGATCAGCCATTGCTGGGTCATGGACACCAGGTTGGAGAACAACCAGTAGAGCACCAGGCCGGAAGGGAACATCAGGAAGAAGGCGGTGAAGATCACTGGCATCCACTGCATCATCTTCTGCTGCATCGGATCTGTGACGTTCATCGGCGACATCTTCTGCATCGCCCACATGGAAGCGCCCATCAGCAATGGCAGCACGAAGTAGGGATCTTTGACCGACAGATCCTGGATCCACAGGGCAAACGGTGCCTGGCGCAGTTCGACACTCTCCACCAGTACCCAGTAAAGGGCGATGAAGATCGGCATCTGCAGCAGGATCGGCAGGCAGCCACCGAGCGGGTTGACCTTCTCTTTCTTGTACAGCTCCATCATCGCCTGCGACATCTTCTGGCGGTCTTCGCCGAAGCGTTCGCGCAGCGCGGCCAGTTTCGGCTGCAGCATGCGCATCTTGGCCATCGAGGTGTACTGTGCCTTGGTCAGCGGGTACATGGCACCACGCACAATCAGGGTGATCAGGATGATGGCGACACCCCAGTTGCCGACCAGGCTGTGCAGGAACTGCAGCAGCTTGAACATCGGCTGGGCGATGAACCACAACCAGCCGTAATCGACGGTCAGATCCAGGTGTTTGGCCACTGCGGCCATGTCGTCCTGCAGCTTCGGGCCGACCCACAGGGTGGCACCGAGGTCAGCCTTACCGCCTGCCGCGACGCTGGTCAGCGGGGCCTTCAGACCGATGATCGCTTCCTGACCATTGCTGACCACGCGGGTATACAGGTTGTTCTTGACGTTGGCCTCACCGGCCCAGGCACTGACGAAGTAGTGCTGCAGCATACCGACCCAGCCGCCATCGGTGGTGGCGTTCAGGTTGGTATCCTTCATGTTGGCGAAGGTCTCTTTCTTGTAGCGGGCCTCGCTGGTGGAGTAGGCACCACCACGGTAGGCGCTGGCCATCATCGCATGGCTCTGCTGGTCAGCCGGGGCATCGACGGTCTGCTTGAGCTGGCCGTAGAACTGCAACTCCAGCGGCTTGCTGCCGGTATTGTTGACCTGGTAGTCGACCTTGACGGTGTACTTGCCACGGGTCAGAGTGAACTGCTTGGTGAACACCACGCCATCGGCGTTGGTCCAGGTCAACGGCACGACCAGGGTATCCTGGCCATCGGCCAGCTTGTACTCGGTCTGTGCGCTGGTATACACCGGGCGACCTTCGGCACGGCTGTCCGGACCATCACGGCCAATCAGGCCGCTCTGGGCGATGTAGACCCGACCCGGATTGTTCTGCAGCAGGGTGAACGGCTCGTTGGAGCCTTCGGCGACACTGTGTTGCAGCAGCTTGGCATCGACGATGTCACCACCCAGGGTGTCAACATCCAGCGCCAGCTGGTCGGAGGAAATCTTAATCAGCGCATGCTGCGCTTTCTGTGCCTGTTCGCCTGGCACATCGGTACCCGCGGCAGAGGCAGAAGCCTGCGGCACGCTGCTGTCGTTCTGGGTGACCGTGGCGACCTGTTGCGGGCGAGGGGCCTTGTCGGCCTGCCACTGCTGCCACAGGAGGAAGCTGACGACCAGCAATCCGATGACAAGTAGGTTACGTTGAGAATCCATATTTAATTTCGCTTCTTCGTCTTGGGTTGCGGGACCGGGTCATGGCCCCCGGCATGTAGGGGGTGACATTTTAATAGACGTTTGATGCCTAACCAAACGCCTTTTATGAGACCGTGCAGACAGATCGCTTCAATCATGTATTGCGAACAGCTGGGATGGAAGCGGCAACGTGGTCCGATCAGCGGGCTAAGCACCAGCTGGTACAGACGCAACAGTTTGACGGCTAGCCATTGCAGCGGCGTGACAGGGTGCGCCATAGCTTGCTTACCAGCAGAGTGAGCTCGGCGTTGTCCAGCTCGCCGATCCCGGCTTTGGCAATCACCACGATATCAATGGCCGGCAGGCTATACCGGTTAAGACGGAAGCTTTCCCGCACCAGACGTTTGACGCGGTTACGCCATACGGCACGTTTCAGGGCTTTTTTGGGCACCGTCAGGCCGAGACGTGGATGTCCCAGTTCGTTCGGTTTGGCCAGTAGCGTGAGATGGGGGGAAGCAGCCCGGACGGGCTCATTGAAGACATGCTTGAATTGGTCGGGAGTTAACAGACGTAACTCCCGCGGGAAGGTGTGATCAGCCATTCACGGTGGTCAGGCGAGCACGACCCTTGGCACGACGACGAGCCAGAACCAGGCGGCCGTTCTTGGTAGCCATACGTGCACGGAAACCGTGATTGCGAGTGCGCTTCAGCACAGAAGGTTGGAAAGTACGTTTCATAGCAATATCCGTTGTATTTTGACTGTACAGTTGCGGGTCAACCTGCACACCGACGCGCCGGTAATTGGCAGACTGGCCCATTAAAGAGGCCGAATTCTAAACAGAAGCACGGCGCGCGTCAATCCACAGGCGAGACCCGTGTGACCGAACGTGGCACCGTTGTTGCGTTTTATCAGCCCACTGCCGATCCGGGATCAGGATCCACGGGATCAGCGGGTGACGCATTATACCTACCACCGGTTGACAGACAAGAGGCATGATCCGCCTTGATCAGCGGTGTGGCGGAGTGGATCTCATGCTGGGATCAACACGGATCGTGCATAAAATAGTGACTAGCCGGTTCTCACATTGTTGATAACTTCTGGATAAGGTGGGGGTTTCCATCCGCTTTATTCACATGGGCCGGAAATGTCAAGCCGCAAATTTGCTGCAGATCGTGACCGCGGATCTGGCGATCCGGCGGGTGAAAACGTAGAATCCCAGATCTTCGATTGCCTCATTTCTTCCTGGGAGTTAACAGTGACAGGCTCGCTTTGGCAGCAGTGTCTGAACCGGCTGCAAGATGAATTGCCTTCTGGTGAATTCAGCATGTGGATCAGGCCTTTACAGGCGGAAGCCGGTGAACGAACTCTCACCCTGTATGCGCCCAACCGCTTCATCCTCGACTGGGTGCGCGACAAATACCTGTTACGGATCAATGCCCTGTTTGCCGAGTTCTGCGGTGCGGATGCCCCGCAGCTGCGCTTTGATATCGGCAGCCGCGCCCACCCGGTGACCCCGGTTGTGCATAAACCGGCCCCGGGCCGGGCTGTTCCGGTGGCGGCGCCAGCCCCGGCGGTGGCCGGCCCAAGCTGGGAAGGCAAACCCTCCGCAGTGCCGGAGATCAACCACAAGAGCAATGTGAACGTGACCTATACCTTCGACAACTTTGTCGAGGGTAAGTCCAACCAGCTGGCGCGCGCCGCGGCCAGCCAGGTGGCCGACAACCCGGGCAGTGCCTATAACCCGCTGTTCCTGTATGGCGGTACCGGTCTGGGTAAGACCCACCTGCTGCATGCAGTCGGTAACGCGATCAAAGCGCGTAATCCGGATGCACGAGTGGTCTATATGCACTCCGAACGTTTCGTGCAGGACATGGTCAAGGCGTTGCAGACCAATGCCATCGAAGAGTTCAAGCGCTATTACCGTAGCGTGGATGCCCTGCTGATCGACGATATCCAGTTCTTTGCCAACAAGGAGCGTTCGCAGGAGGAGTTTTTCCACACCTTCAATGCGCTGCTCGAAGGCAATCAGCAGATCATCCTCACCTCCGACCGCTATCCAAAAGAGATCGACGGTGTGGAAGATCGGTTGAAGTCGCGTTTTGGCTGGGGGCTGACGGTGGCCATCGAGCCGCCGGAGCTGGAAACCCGCGTCGCGATCCTGATGCGCAAGGCCGAAGAGAGTAAAATCCACCTGCCGGATGAAGTGGCGTTTTTTATCGCCAAGCGTCTGCGGTCGAATGTGCGCGAGCTGGAAGGGGCACTCAATCGTGTGATTGCCAATGCCAATTTTACCGGTCGCGCGATCAATATTGATTTCGTCCGCGAGGCGCTGCGCGATCTGCTCGCCCTGCAGGAGAAACTGGTCACCATCGACAATATCCAGAAGACGGTGGCCGAGTATTACAAGATCAAGGTGGCTGACCTGCTGTCCAAGCGCCGTTCGCGCTCGGTCGCCCGTCCGCGCCAACTGGCGATGGCGTTGGCCAAGGAGCTGACTAACCATAGCCTGCCGGAGATCGGCGATGCGTTTGGTGGCCGTGACCATACCACAGTGCTGCATGCCTGCCGCAAGATTGCGGCGCTGCGCGAGGAGAGTCACGACATCAAGGAAGATTACTCGAATCTGATCCGCACCCTGTCGTCCTGATCCTGGCCTGATTAACGGAGCATGTTGATGCACTTTGTCATATCGCGCGACACCCTGCTGCGCCCCCTGCAACTGGTCTCTGGCTCGCTGGGCGGGCGTCCGACCCTGCCGATCCTGTCCAATGTGCTGCTGGATGTGACCGATGGTCGTCTGTCGATGACCGGTACCGATCTGGAAGTCGAGATGATTGGCCGGGTGCCGGTCGAGGCGACGGCCGACGGGCGTACCACGGTGCCGGCGCGCAAGCTGCTGGACATCTGTCGTGGTCTGCCGGAAGCCGCCGAGATTCGCTTTCAGCAGGAGGGCGATCGGCTGATCCTGCGCTCCGGGCGTAGTCGTTTCTCGCTGTCGACCCTGCCGGCCGAAGAGTTCCCGAATATCGAGGATTGGGAGTCGGTGCTGGAGTTCGACATCAGCCAGTTGGAGCTGAAGCGGTTGATTGAGACTACCCAGTTCTCGATGGCGAGCCAGGATGTGCGCTACTACCTCAACGGCATGCTGTTCGAGACCAAGGGCAACAGTCTGCGTACCGTCGGCACCGATGGTCACCGTCTGGCGACCTGCCGCCGCGAGGTGGTGGAACAAGCACTGCCGGAGCAGCAGCTGATCCTGCCGCGCAAGGGGGTGCTCGAGTTGGTGCGTCTGCTGGATAACGACGAGCGGCCGATCCGCCTGCAGATGGGGCGCAACAACCTGCGCGCCGTCTCCGAGGGCTTTGTCTTCACTTCCAAACTGGTGGATGGCCGTTTCCCGGACTATCGCCGTGTGCTGCCGCGCAGCACCAACAAGATTGTACTGGCTGACCGTGAAGGGCTGCGCCAGGCGCTGTCGCGTGCGGCGATTCTCTCCAATGACAAGCTGCGTGGCGTGCGGTTGTTCCTGCAACCGAACCTGCTGCGCATCACCGCCAACAACCCGGAACAGGAAGAAGCCGAAGAACTGCTCGATGTCAGCTATGACGGGGCCGAATTGGAGATAGGTTTCAATGTCTCCTATGTGCTCGACGTGCTGAATACGTTAAAATGTGAGCAGATCAAAATCAGCCTGACCGATGCCAACAGCAGCGCGCTGCTCGAGGATGCGGCCAGTGATGATGCGCTGTATGTGGTGATGCCGATGCGGCTCTGACCATGGCTCTGCACAGGTTACAGATCCACGATTTCCGTAATATCCAACAGGCTGAGTTGCTGCCCGGCAGGGGACTCAATGTGCTGCTGGGGCGTAATGGCAGTGGCAAGACCAGCCTGCTGGAGGCCATTCATTATCTGGGCTTGGGGCGTTCGTTTCGCACCCATCTCGCCAACCGGGTTATCACCCATGGCGAGAAGGCGTTTACTCTGTTTGCCCAGATCGCCACGTCCGAACAGCCGTTGGTGCCGCTCGGACTGTCTCGTAGCCGCACCGGAGAGAGTCAGCTCAAGATCGATGGCAAACCGGCCGAGCGCCTGGCGCAACTGGCTGAACTGCTGCCGATGCAGCTGATCCATCCGGAGGGCTTTAACCTGTTGACGGGTGGACCGCAACAGCGGCGCGCCTTTATTGACTGGGGTGTATTCCACTGGCAACCGGCTTTCTTCCCGTTATGGGGCAAGGTGCGGCGGTTACTGCGCCAGCGCAATGCGTTGCTCAGGCAAAGCAGCCACTATGCCCCATTGGCCTATTGGGATCAGGAGCTGGCGCGGCTTGGTAACCAGCTGGCCGCCTACCGCGCGGACTATTGCGCGGCCTGGTTGCCGTTGTTGCAGGAGATTGCTGCCGGATTTTTGCCGGAGTACCAGTTCCGCATCACGTTGTATCCCGGTTGGGACAGCGAACGCGAACTGGCGACCCTGCTGCAGGAGGGCTTTGAGCGCGACCGCAGCATGGGACACACCAGCCTCGGTCCGCATCGTGCCGATTTGCGGCTGCGTGCCAACGGGGTGCCGGTGCAGGATGTGCTGTCGCGTGGTCAGCTCAAGTTGCTGGTCTGTGCGATGCGTCTGGCGCAGGGGATGTGGTTACACCGGCATAGCGGGCGCGAATGCCTGTTTTTGATCGACGATTTTGCCTCCGAGCTGGACTCGGAAAAGCGGCGCCTGCTGGCACAGCGCCTGAAAGAATGTGCTAGCCAGGTGTTCATCACCGCGATTGATGAGGCGCCGTTGGCCGACATGATGTCGGAACTGGAGTGTCAGTTGTTTCACGTGGAACAAGGCACAATCACCGGATATCAAACACGCGAGAGCGAGAGTAAGACATGAGTGAAAACACTTACGACTCTTCGAGTATCAAGGTTCTGAAGGGGTTGGATGCCGTTCGCAAGCGTCCCGGTATGTATATCGGTGACACGGATGATGGCTCTGGCCTGCACCACATGGTGTTCGAAGTGGTCGACAATGCCATCGACGAAGCCCTGGCTGGCTACTGTACGGCAATCCAGGTGAAGATCCATGCCGATGGTTCTGTCTCGGTACGCGACAACGGTCGTGGTATCCCGGTCGATATTCACGAAGAAGAGGGCGTCTCGGCCGCCGAAGTGATCATGACGGTGCTGCACGCTGGCGGCAAGTTTGATGACAACTCCTACAAGGTGTCTGGCGGTCTGCACGGCGTCGGGGTCTCGGTGGTTAACGCCCTGTCCGACAAGCTGCAGCTGACCATTCGCCGTCAGGGCCATGTCTACGAACAGATCTATCGTCTGGGTGAGCCGGAAGCCCCGCTGCATCAGATCGGCGATTCGGACCAGACCGGGACCGAAGTGCGTTTCTGGCCGAGCCCGACTATCTTCTCCGACACCCTGTTCCATTACGAAATCCTGGCCAAGCGCCTGCGCGAGTTGTCGTTCCTCAACTCCGGCGTGGCGATCGATCTGGAAGACGAGCGTGATAGCCGTAGCCAGCAGTTCCACTACGAAGGCGGCATTCGCGCGTTCGTCGAATACCTGAACCAGAACAAGACGCCGATCCATCCCAAGGTGTTCTACTTCACCCAGGAACGCGAGGACGGTATCTCGGTCGAAGTGGCCATGCAGTGGAATGATGGCTACCAGGAGAGCGTCTACTGCTTTACCAACAACATTCCGCAGCGTGATGGCGGTACCCACCTCGCCGGCTTCCGTGCCGCGTTGACCCGCACCCTGAACACCTACATGGACAAGGAAGGCTATAGCAAGAAGGCCAAGACCGCGACTTCAGGTGACGATGCGCGTGAAGGGTTGACTGCAGTGGTCTCGGTCAAGGTACCGGATCCGAAGTTCTCGTCGCAGACCAAGGACAAGCTGGTCTCTTCCGAAGTGAAGACTGCAGTTGAGCAGTGCATGGGTGAGAAGCTGGACGAATACCTGCTGGAAAACCCGGCCGATGCCAAGGTGGTGGTCACCAAGATCATCGATGCCGCGCGTGCGCGTGAAGCGGCACGTAAGGCGCGTGAAATGACCCGCCGCAAGGGGGCGCTCGACCTGGCTGGCCTGCCCGGCAAACTGGCGGACTGCCAGGAGCGTGACCCGGCCCTCTCCGAACTGTATATCGTGGAAGGGGACTCGGCCGGTGGTTCGGCCAAACAGGGGCGTAATCGTAAGTACCAGGCCATCCTGCCGTTGAAGGGCAAGATCCTGAACGTCGAAAAAGCGCGTTTCGACAAGATGTTGTCGTCGCAGGAGGTCGCCACCCTGATCACCGCCCTCGGTTGCGGTATTGGTCGTGACGAATACAATCCGGACAAGATGCGTTATCACAACGTCATCATCATGACCGACGCCGACGTCGACGGCGCGCATATCCGTACCCTGTTGCTGACCTTCTTCTACCGGCAGATGCCGGAGCTGATCGAGCGTGGTTACATCTACATCGCTCAGCCGCCGCTGTATAAGGTCAAGAAGGGCAAACAAGAGCAGTACATCAAGGACGAAGATGTGTTGTTGCAGTACCAGACCACGTTGGCGCTGGACGGTGCCACCCTGCACGTCAACGAGTCGGCGCCAGGTATCGGTGGCGAACAGCTGGAGCGCCTGGTGCTGCAGTATCGGGGCGTCCAGGGGCTGATTGGCCGCCTGGCGCGCCGTTTGCCGGAAGCTGTGCTTAACCAGCTGGTCTATCTCCCGGTGCTGGATCAGGCCATGCTGCAAGATCAGGCAGCGGTGACCGCCTGGTGTGCACGCCTGCAGCAGACGCTGGAAGATCAGGGTACCAACGGATCGCAGTTCGTGGTCAGCGTCGAGCACAATATCGAACGGCAGATCCATGTGCCGCACATCAGCCTGCGCCAGCACGGTATCGATCACCAGTACCATCTGAGCTATGACTTCGTGCACTCTGCTGAATATCGTCAGATCGTGGCCCTGGGCGAGCAGATTGCCAGCCTGGTGGAAGCGGGCGGTTTCATCAAACGTGGCGAGAAGGTTAAGCCGGTCGCCAACTTTGTCGAGGCGCTGAACTGGCTGGTCGACGAGGGCAAGCGCGGTGTCTATATCCAGCGCTATAAAGGGCTGGGTGAGATGAACCCGGACCAGCTGTGGGAAACCACCATGGATCCGGCCAGTCGTCGCATGCTGCGAGTCACTATCGACGATGCGATTGCCGCTGACCAGTTGTTCGCCACCCTGATGGGGGATGCGGTTGAGCCGCGTCGCGAGTTTATCGAGACCAATGCGCTCAAGGTGGCCAACCTGGATATCTAACGGTGTCCTGACCTCTGATGCTGATGATGGCCCGCCTCGTGCGGGCCATTTTTTTGATTCCGCGTGTTCCCGGCGGCGATCAGGTATCCTGCCGTTCGTGCCGAATGGCGCAATGCGTAGCGACGCACAGGGCAGAGGCGGATGTTCCACGTGAAACATCCGGGTGATCACGGTCTCGCGCAGTGAGGCGGAAGCGAGAACGCGCTGGCGTGGCTAGTTACAGGCGACGGCGGCGGCAGTAGACGGCAGTGAGTCAGTATCCCCAAACAGAGTAACCCGGTTACGGCCGGCGTGCTTGGAGTGATACAGCGCTTGGTCGGCGCGCGACAGCCACTGTTGGGCATTCTCGGTGCCCGGGACCAGCGGGGCCAGGCCAATGCTGATGGTCAGATTAATCATGCGCCCTTCATGTTCAATCACCAGTCTGGCGATCGCCTGGCGCAGACGTTCGGCCACCAGCGCGGCGATCTGCGCATTGGCGTCCAGCAGCAACACACCGAACTCCTCGCCCCCATAGCGTCCGGCCACATCACTGCTGCGCAGTGAATGACGTAGCTGGTCTGCGACCTGACGCAACACGGCATCACCGGCCGGATGGCCATAGGTATCATTGATCTTCTTGAAGAAGTCGATATCGAACATCATCAGGGTGACCGGCGAACCGGTGCGCTGATGGCGGTGATACTCCTGCTGCAAATTGGCTTCCCAGTGGCCGCGGTTATACAGGCCGGTCAAGTGGTCCGTGATCGACAGCGCCTGCAGTTGCAGATTGGCTTCTTGTAACGCGAGCTTGCCGACTGCCGCGTCGGTCACGTCATACAGGATCAGACTGACGTAGTCACATTGGCCGCGACGCGAGATCAGCGGCAACAGGGTCAGGTTCTGGTACATCTGCGCGCTGCGGCTGGTAAACGGACGCGCACTGACAAAATCAAACAGGCGGGGGCGCTGTTCCCAGCTACTGAACACCGGGCTGTTGAGGACCAACACCTCCTCGACCTGACGGCGTAACCAGCGCTCGGGGAGGTCGGGAAACTGTTCGAACAGGTTGCGGCCACGGATGTGGCTGGCTAGGTGACCGCTGTGATTCTCCATGAAGCCATTCCACAGTTGGATTTGGTAATGGCGGTCGATCACCACCAGGCCGACATCAATGGTCTGCAGGATATCGAGGAGCCAGTGAAAATCGTCCAGTTCCATCAAGTTCATCACGGTTATCCGTTGATCAGGCTTAACCGGCGTTGCAATGGCAACACCGAGGCTTCAGTGAATAGCAGCATCAGGGTACAGCGGATCTGGTGTGCGGGAATGGTATAGGCCAGCGAGACCGTCAGCGCCTGGCCAGAGAGGGCTAACGGGTTAATCAGCCCCGAGTCAGCTGCAGCAATCCGGCTGGCATGGCCACGGCTGAATCGCAGGCCGAGCAGATCGGACAGCCCACGCATCAGCGTGCCGGAGAGCATGCTGCCTAACTCCATCAATAGGGACTGGTCGGTGTCTGTTGGGTCGTCATGCAGCCCCAACAGGGGAGCAATACGCTGTACATCCTTGGCCTGGACATGTAACAGGGTTTCACCGGTGATTGAGGCGCCGACAAAGCCCTGACTGATCACCATATCCTCCTCATCGGTCAGCCAGGTTTGCAGTTGTTGCTGTACCCCCTGTCCGGAGAGCAAGCGGACCTGCGGGATCGGTAGATGGATAAACAGGTTGAGCAGATCAGCCAGTTGGCGCGCCGCCTGGCCCATGGCGATGTTGACCATCTCCTGCAGGCTTTCCTGAAAGCTGGCTGAGGGCTCATCCGGCTGGAAGAGCGCATTATGCGCGGGGGCGGCGGCGGCATCGTACAGGCCATAGCGGGCGAGCACCTCGAGCAACTCAGGCTTGGCGAGTGGCTTGCGCAAAAAGGCCAAGGCGCCGAGGTGGAGGATGCGGTCATGTGCTTGCTGCTGGATGTCGCCGGAGACCACAATCACCATGGTCTGCAGTTGCTCAGCGCGGATCGCCTCCAGCACCTGATAACCATCCAGCCCGGGCATATTCAGATCGAGGAACAGCAGGTCACCCAGCCCCTGGCGCAGCAGGGACAGCGCCTCCTCACCATGACTGGCGACGGCCAAGTTATGCGCCAACCCGGCGGGCAGCGAGCGGATTAACTGCTGGCGGGCAAAGCGCGAGTCATCGCAGACGATAACCGAGGGCAACATGCACGGGTTCAACCTGTGGTCAAAAGAAAAACAGAAGCGGCATTGTCGCATGCCTTAATGACAAAACAAGGGGGAGAACGCACAAGATTTGCTCATGATTCTTGTGGGTATTCTCCCTGTCTTGCCAGTCAGTTACAGACCGTCCAGTGTCTCGCGCAGGATAGCAATGCCGCGTTCAACCTGATCCGGTGCCTGGGCGTAATTCAGACGCATGCACTCCTGCTGATGGCGCCAGTGCGGGTCATGAATGCCGGGGAAGAAATAGTGGCCGGGCACCATGATCAGACCGCGTGTCTTGAGGCGTTCGTACAGTTCCTGGCTATGCACCGGCAGCCCTTCGAACCACAACCACAGGAACAGCGCCCCCTCAGGTTGGTGGATACGCAGACGCGGGGATGGGATCGCCTGTTGCAGCGCCTGCACGGTTTGCCAGGCGCGCTGCTCGTAGAACGGGCGGATCACCTCGCGGCTGAGGCGGATGATGTCGCCGTTCTCCATCCAACGCTGGACCAGGGTCGGGCCGATGCCACCCGGTGCCAGGTTGATGATACCGGACAGGTTGCCCATCGACTGGATCAACGATTCCGGGCCAATGACGATGCCGCAGCGTGCCCCCGGCAGGCCGAGTTTGGACAGGCTCATGCACAGGATGGTGTTGTCGTTCCAGAACGGCTGTACATCGCTGAAGATGATGTTCGGGAACGGCGTGCCATAGGCATTGTCGATCAGTAGCGGAATGTCATGCGCGCGCGCCAGTTCATCCAGGTGACGGATCTCTTCGTCGGTGAGGACGTTGCCGGTCGGGTTGGTCGGGCGCGAGACACAGATCAAACCGATATCGTCGGTAATCTCCAGCGCATCGAAATCGACATGGTATTTGAACAAGCCATCGTCCTGCAGGGTGATGGTCGGTTTGACGGCGACAAACATCTCCTCGCTGAGGGCCGAGTCAGCGTAGCCGATATACTCCGGCGCCAGTGGAAACAGCACCTTCTTTTTGCGGCCACCGGCAAATTCGCCGGCCAGCAGGTTAAACAGATAGAAGAAGGCGGTCTGGCTGCCGTTGGTCAG
>JAYROM010000232.1:0-4984 GCA_041911695.1 Aeromonadaceae bacterium | reverse complement strand
GTGGCCACCGTGCTGATGAGCAGGGAGAGCAGCAGCGGCAGCCATTCGTCGGCCACCCGATGCAGGTGCACCATGATCCCGGTGCCGGCCGGCACGAAGAGCAGGGACAGGTGTTGCAGCAGGTTCTGGCTGGTCGTCTGCAACTCCTTGTCCGGCCCTTGGCGCAGCATCAGGGCGATAAACAGGAACAGCATGCCGAGCACCGGGCCGGGAATGGGCAGCGCCAGGCCGCGGGCGACCACTTCGCCGGCGAGCTGGAAGATGAGTAACTGGGTGAGGGCTGACAGCATCGTGCAAACTCCAAAAACGATGTGCCTAGTTTATTGATTATTATTGGTAATCAATAGAGATGTATTTGTCTTGTTATTTTTTACTTGGGGTAATTAATGCTCGGCTCAGGTGAGCAGGGCGTGGCCCAGGGTGCGCAGCAGGATGCCGACACAGGCCCCGACTGCCGCCGGTTTCCAGACAGCTGCAACCCGCCGCCCGGCCGAGATCAGCACGGCAACACCGGGCAGGTCGAAGGGCGAGATCAGGAAGCCGGCGCTGGCATTGAGCAGTTCGACGCTGACCTGGCCAGCGCGCCGCATGTCGTCCATCACCCCCATCATCGCCGTGCCGCCAGCCAGGTACTTGGTCAGCGTGGGCAGGATGAGGATCGGGTCGATGCCGACTGCCAGCAGCAGCGGCGCGATCAGGGCAGTCAGCGCGTCGATGGCACCGAATTTCTTGAGCGCAGTCACCGCGACCAGCGACAGGACCAGCATCGGAATGGCGCCGACGGCGATCTTGAAGGCCTCGGCCCCCGCCCGGTTGATCACGTCGAGCACGCCCTTGGCACTCTCGGCAACCGGGTGGTGCAGGGTTTCGTCGAGCCTCGCCTCCGCTGCCGAGAGATGGCGGCCGAACACGTAATAGGTCGCCGCTGCCGCGGCCAGGCCGCCAAGCAGTGAAAAGGCAAGCAAGGGGCCGAACTGCAGGCCCATGGTCAGCATCGGAAAGGCCGCATTGGCCTGCGCCATGGCGAAAACCATGGCCAGCGTGGCAGCCAGGTGGCGATCCGAGGTGCCGCGTTGCTCCATCATGGTCAGCGTCGCCATCGGCGCCGCGAAGCTGACGAAGTTGATCTGCAGCGCCGCGAAAACGCCCAGCCCGGTCAGCCCGAACGGCCGCAGCAGCGGGCTGACGCGCGCCACCAGCCAGTCCAGCGCGCCGCGTGCTTCAAGCAGGCGCATCAGCGAGAGCATGACCACCATCACCGGCAGCAGCACGAAAAGCGAAAGTTCGACCGCCGAGCGGCCGGCCTTGAGAATGATGTCGATCAGGATGTCCATGAATCAGGGCTGGCGGGGTGATGGGTCGGTAGCATCTTCCGGGTCTGCCCAAAGCGGGCAGCGCACCGTCGGTATCGATTTGGGTGGCTCGCCGGGTCGGATACAACCTTGGCGCTTGTAGTCCAGGTCTATTCGGAGGGGATATCCCAATCGCCAACCAAAGCATTATCGGTCTGGTGAAATTGACGCACCCAACTCACCACGCTTTGGAAGTCGCTGTTTTCCTGCGCCAAGCGGTTGCAGGCGTCCCAATCGATGTCCCCACGTTCGCGTGCCGGAATCAACACTTCGCTCTCGTTCGGATCGTGGATATCGAGGCGAATCAGGCCAATCCCATAGGAGGCGGCAAGCAGGCGTAATTCCTTCATTGCCGATTCCTGAATGTCGGCAGCCACCAGATAGCCCAGATTGGCCCAGCTTGAATTGGAGACTGCCTGGAACCAGGCCTCGCGCACGTTTGCCCGGTTGATCAGCAACTTGACCTCGAACGACCAAAGGCGGGCCCGCTGCGCCCCAACCTGCTGCACGCAGGCGCGAATCTCGCGGTCCCACTCGCGGCCTAAATCCTCCAATGCGACCAGGTCAGGAAATAGCCATTTGTTCCCGTTCGGACCATTGCGATTGGACGAGCGTTTCTCGTCGATCCGCTTCGGGTAAAGCAGCCATTCGCAGTGCAGGTAGCGGCAGAGCAGCGGGTATAGATCGTGTTCGCTGACCTTGCCGGGCTCGGTGGCTCTCACCTTTTCTGCCTCTGCCACCTCGGCCGCCTCGCTTGCCGCTGTCCAGTAATACTGCCGCGGCCGGCCCTCGGTGGTGCGTACTTGCGGCCAGCGCTTTTGTATCTCAGGCCGGTTGGCACCGATCTCAGCCACCAGTTGCCACATGAAAGCGGCGTCTTCGCGTAAATCCTGTTGCGAATTTTGCCGCTTCTCCTCGCAAGCCTCGCGCAGGTTGGCAAAAATCCAGTCGGCAATCTGCCGCGCCGTAAAACGCTCCTCCGGTCGAGCCTTGAGAAAATCGACCAGAGTTTGACGGAGGTTGAGTTTGCTGCTCATCTATGTGGACTGGATCCTGTAGTTATCTGTGCCTAATCGATAATCGCTGTGATTCGTTCAAGGAGCGATTCGAGTGGTTGGTTATTGCCGTGGAAGCTGGCGATCATGGCTGCAACCATTTCGTCGCGCCCGACCTCGGCGAAATCGATGAAATAGCCGGCTTGCTCTGCTAATTGTGCGCAGAACGCGCGCTGGACCCGGCCGTTGCCTTCCCGGAAAGGATGGGCAGCGTTGATTTCGCCCATGTAATGGGCGAGTTTTCGGATGAAGGCTTCGGGAGCTTGGGCGATCAGGAAGTTTTCCCCGGCGATTTTTTGAAGTTCTTGCCCGAGGTAGCTTTCTATCATGCCGCAGTTGCCGAAGCGGCTATTGCCTTTGCTGATGTCGACTGTGCGTAGTTGCCCTGCCCAGTCATAGACATCCTGAAACAGGTGTCGGTGAATCGCTTGCAGGTGAGGCAGGTCGAACTTTCCGGGGATGGGGTATTCGCTTAGTTCCAGCAAACGAATTGCCGTTGTGTCAGCCTCGAAGGCATCAAGTGCCGACTGCGCGTGCAGACCAGCCTTGTTTTTCAATACATCGGAATCGGGGTAAGTGTAGCTATCAGACCCGTCGTAGCGCGACATGGCGGCTCATTACATCGGCAAGCAGTTGGTCGATGGTGGTCTTGCCGGTCATGCATGTGCGAAGCCCGCTGATGACGTTTGGGCTAGGTGTCAGTTGCTCAATGCGTAGTGTCGCCAGAACATTGGCGACAGTCTTTTCGCGTTTGGTTGACCGGCTGATTGTTTTCATGAGGAATTCCCTAAAAGCCGATTGGCTGATTGCCATTTTAGCATCCCTGCCTGGTGGTAAATCCGATCGCCAATCCAGGGTTATCACTTGGCATTATTGCCAGCTGATTCGATGATTTGTTAACTCTCGCAACCACTTTTGACCAAAACAGATAAGGCACGGCAGCAGTGGCTTCCGTTCACAAAAAAGCGCCGGGTCACCCCGGCGCTCCTGTCTCTCTAGCCTTGTTGTCTGATCAGGCCATCGCTTCGTACAGCGGCAGGGTCAGGAACTCCGGGTAGTCCGGGGTCAGCGACATGCGGTCGAAGATTTCGGCAGCCTGATCGTAGGAAGCGGTGTCCTCGCCCTGGGCGGTGACGGTGGCCTTCACCTTGGCCAGTTCCTCGGCGATCATCGGGCGGACCATTTCAACGGTGACCTTGCGGCCGTCGTCGAGGACACCCTTCGGCGACACTACCCACTGCCAGACTTGCGAGCGGGAGATTTCGGCGGTGGCGGCGTCTTCCATCAGGTTGTGGATGGGCACGCAGCCGTTGCCGGCCAGCCAGGAGCCGAGGTAGTGAATGCCGACGTTGATGTTGTTGCGCAGACCGGCTTCGCGGGGGGCATCGTCACCACGGGCGGCAGTATCGACCCGACCACGCTGACCAGCACCGATGGTGGCATCACCTGGACGGCGACCTTCACGCCAGACAGCAACTACGATGGGGCGGCAACCATCACTGTGGCGGCGAATAGCTATACCGATCTCGACGGCAACCCGGGGACTGGCAACAGCCTGAACCTGGCGGTGGATACCGATGCGCCAACCATCATTCAAACAACTTTCACCTACAACGAAAACCAACAGGTCAACGCAACTGTTGCTACGCTCAAGGTAACTGATTCATCAGGTGTAGCGAGTTACCAATTTAAATGGGTTGATGGTTCATTGCACTCAATCACAGAGGATGGTTATTTCACTGTCAATTCTGATGGCGTAATTACAATTACTGCTAAAGGTGTTGATTCAGGTGCAAATGATTTTGAAGTGGGTAATAACAATCATGGTTATACCGTAGTGATTGCTGATAATGTTGGAAATACCACAATATCTGCAATTACGTTATCTGAAGAAAATGTCAATGAAGCGCCTGTCAATACGCTGCCACCTTCATTAACTAATGTCCAAGAGGATATTCCATATTCAATTACAGGTTTATCGGTTAATGATGTCGATGGGAACTTGTCTAGCGTTCAACTGAGTGTTGGTCATGGTTATTTGAATGTAACACTGACCGGCGGCGCTTCAATCTCTTCTGGTTCTAATGGTTCGTCATTACTTACATTATCTGGAACACAGGCGCAAATAAATGCAGCTCTGGCAACACTGACATATCAAGGTGCAAAAGACTTTAACGGTTCAGACACTCTGACTGTTCTGTCAAAAGATAGTGCAGGCATCCCACTTTCAGATTCTGATTCAGTTGCAATAACAATCGCACCGGTGAATGATGCGCCTGAAGCCACAGCTTCAAGTGCTTCTGTATCGGAAGAAGGCTTAACTGGCGGTATCGTTGATGCTAAAGGTACAACTGATATAACAGATACTGCAGGAGTGAGCGGTAAGATTAGTATCTCTGACGTAGATAGCAGCTCATTCACTGTTAAATTGGCTGCGCCAACTGCAGAACTGAAATCAGACGGGCAGGTCGTTACCTGGTCATTGTCTGCTGATGGACATACTTTGATCGGTTCAGCTGCTGGAAGTGAAGTCATCAGAGTGACCATAGATAACAGTGGTAACTATAATGTTTCATT
>JAYROM010000231.1:0-3262 GCA_041911695.1 Aeromonadaceae bacterium | reverse complement strand
GCTACAACAGCAACCGTTACGCACAGTGAGTGTGCTGCGCTTTAACCCGGGGCAGGTACGGCTCTATCAGCTGGATACCTTTAGCGGTGAGCTGTTCAGCGCATTGGGGCTGCAACGGCCGCCGACGCAGCAGGTGCATGCCTATGGGGTCAACAACTTCAGCCCGGAGCGCATCCCGGAACTGGATGCCGATATCCTGTTCTATTTTAGCTACGGCGCCCGTCGGCAACAGAGCACGCTGCAGTACCGCGAGGCTTTTATGCAGGACCCAGCCTGGCAGCGACTCGGGGTGGTGCGTCGCCAACAGGTGCATGCCCTGGATGATGTGATCTGGAATACCGCCAACGGCATTCTGGCGGCAGAGACCGCGCTGCGGCAGATCCCGACACTCTTTTCCCTTCCTGATAGTGATGAGGTCCGTGCATGTTCCTTGCCTGTGACACCCTGACGCTGGGCTATGGTGCTCGGCCAATACTGCAGCAATTTTCCTTGTCGATGGCCCCGGGGGCGTTGACTGCGCTGTTGGGCGCCAATGGCTGTGGCAAGTCCACACTGCTCAAAGCGATGGCCGGCCAGCTCTCGCCGCAACAGGGGCAGGTGGTGCTCGAAGGCAAACCCCTCGCATCTTGGCCAGTGGCCGCGCGGGCGCGTCGCGTCGCTTATCTACCGCAACACCCTGAGTTGTATGCCGATATGACGGTGTTTGATCTGGTGCGCTATGGCCGGTTTCCGCATCAGTCCCTGCATCAGCAGTGGCAAAGCGAGGATGCACTGGCCGTCGAGACCGCCTTGGCGCAGACCGGGTTAACCTCGCTGGCCCAGCAGCGAATGCAGTCGCTCTCCGGCGGTCAGCAACAACGGGCCTGGATTGCTCTGGTGCTGGCGCAGGACACCGATATCCTGTTGCTGGATGAGCCGATTAACCATCTGGATTTAAACCATCAGGTCGAGATCATGGATCTGCTGCACGACCTGCGCCTGGCTGGGAAAACCGTGGTGACGGTATTGCATGATCTTAACTTGGCCAGCCGTTATGCCGACCATCTGGTGCTGCTGCATCAGGGCGGCATCCTCTGCCAGGGCGCGGCTGAACAGGTGTTGCAGGCCGGGCATATCGAGCAAGCGTATGGTCAGCCGGTCAGTGTGATGACCGATCCGGTGTATCAGCGTCCGCTGGTGATCCCGCGTGGGCGGCATGTCCCGGTAGCGGCCTGAGCCGCTACCATCAAGCTGAGGCCAGCCGGCGCTCAGTGAGGCAACAGGCTATGCCGGTAGATGCGTGCCGTCAGCAGGCCAATCAGCGCCGCGCCACCGCCCAGCCCGACAATCATCAGCGGTTGGGTGGTAAACAGGCCGATAAACAGGATCGGCAAGGTGGCCGAACACAGCGAATAGGTGGCGTTGTAGGTCAGCGAAATGCCGGTGACCTTCACCTCGGGCGGGAACAACTGCACCATGATCGCCGGCACCACGCCGACAATGCCGCTGAACAGACAGATCAGCAGATAGCTGATCATGGTCATGTTGACGCTGTGCTGCATCGACAGGGCGAGCATGATGATGCCCAGCCCCATCAGAACGCTATACAGGGTAAAGGTTCGCCAGGCACCGAGCTTGTCGGCCAGCCAGCCCCCGGCGATACAGCCGATATTGAGCAGCAAAATGGCGACACAACTGATGCGGAAGGTGGTTTGCGGGCTAAGCAGATGCACTTTTTGCAGCAGCATCGGCGTGACCACCACATTGATGATCATCACGGTAGCCAGCAGGGCAGTCAGCACCACCGACGGGATCACCGCGCGTTTGTGCTGCCGGATCACATCCGTTAACGGCAGTTTGACCGCCAATGCCCGTTGCTGCTTGAGGGCCAGAAAAATCGGCGTCTCCTGCAGCCAGCGGCGCAGCCAGACCGCGATCACGCCGAACACGCCGCCGATCACAAACGGAATGCGCCACGCCCATTCGACCAGCGTCGGCTTGTCGAAAATGGTGGTCAGCAGCATGACGGTAAAAGCGCCGAGCAGATAGCCGAAGGTCAGGCCGGCTTGCAGCAGCCCCAAGGCCAATCCGCGACGTTGCGCCACCACATGTTCGGCGACAAACACCCAGGCATTGGGCACTTCACCGCCAAGCGCCGCACCTTGAATCAGGCGCAATAGCACCAGCAACAGCGGCGCCATGTAGCCGATCTGCGCATAGGTTGGCATCAACCCGGTCAGCAGACAGGGCAGCGCCATAAACACCAGCGTGAAGTTGAACATCACCTTGCGCCCCAGCCGGTCGGCATAGTGCGCCATCAGGATGCCGCCAAACGGTCGGGCAATGTAGCCGACCGAGAAGATCATCATGCTCTGTACCATGCCCAACCATTGCGGAATATCGGTCGGGAAGAACACATCCGCGAGGATGGCGGCCAGAAACACATAGATGATGAAGTCGTAGATTTCGAGGGCGCCGCCCAGAATCGACAGGAGGATGGTCTTGTATTCCTTGCGCGACAGGCGGAACTCGGTAGTCGGGGTGCTCATGCAGCAGGCGCTATAGGTAGCCAAATGTGCGGCGCATTCTACTCGCCAGCCGTCTGGATGGCGAGCACTGCCCGGCAGGGGCGAGCCTGGTCGTCCCGCATCATGCCTGCGAGCGGCAACCGTGCAGGAACATGCGCACACTTTCGCGCACGCGCAGTAACAGGCGTTCATCCGACAGCGTTGGCGTGAGGCCCAGTATTGCATCACGCAGCGGATCATCGACCACCATACCGAGCAGGGCACAGGCCGAGAACTCGCTGTCGACCAGTTGCAGCTGCCCGGCGGCCTGATACGCCTCCAATTCCACCATCAGCGGGCGGATGGCAAAATCATGCACCGATTGCACATATGTGCTGGCGATGTCGGGGAAGCGGGCACCTTCACGCAGGATCAGGCCATAAGAGGCGACCCCATCGGGTGACAGCGCCAGTTCGGCAAATGCCAGCAGATAGCTTTCCAGCCGGGTCTGCAGATCATGGCCTGGGTCTGGGGCTTGCAGACGCTGTGCCGGACCACTTAACGCATCGGCCATCACCGCCTGCAGCAGCGCCTCTTTGGATTCGACATGCTTATAGATGGTCTTTTTGGAAATACCGGCCGATTCGGCAATCCGGCTGACATTGGCATCGGCAAATCCATGCTCGAGAAATGCCCGGCGGGCGCACTGTAGTAGTCGTTCGCGGACCACCTCTTCACTTTCTCGACTCACTTGTCTCCCCTTAATCCTGACAGCT
>JAYROM010000230.1:0-14260 GCA_041911695.1 Aeromonadaceae bacterium | reverse complement strand
GGCATTGGCTAACTCTTTACGAGATGGCATCTCTATACTCCTGGGTCTTAACTAGCAGTGTGCCTCATTGAGGCGCGTATTGTCACAGAGGGCTGTAGATGGCGCAAATACTATCTGGGTACGTAACAACGAGATGGGAGCGCAACCGTTATTACGCCCTTGCCAACCACGAAAGCAGGGTCATTTGGAGAGCCGAACCTCATCTTAATGAATTTTTACTGGCAAAGGTCGCCATGCAAAAATAGAATAGACGTCCAGATGTGAATACATCCGTTTATACTCGCATTATTGTCCCGGTCGATCTGTCGATCACCAAGCATTGAAGAGAGAATCATGGCCAGACTGTTTACCTCCGAATCTGTTTCCGAAGGACATCCCGACAAGATTGCCGACCAGATTTCCGACGCGGTCCTTGATGCCATTCTGGCCCAGGACACCATGGCGCGTGTGGCCTGCGAGACCTTTGTCAAAACCGGTATGGTGCTGGTCGGTGGTGAAATCACCACCTCGGCATGGGTCGATATCGAAGAGCTGGTGCGCAACACCGTGCGGGAAATCGGTTATATCCACTCCGATATGGGCTTCGATGCCAACTCCTGCGCCGTACTGAGCGCGATCGGCAAGCAGTCGCCGGATATCAACCAAGGGGTTGATCGCAAGGATCCGAAAGAACTGGGTGCCGGTGACCAAGGCCTGATGTTTGGCTATGCCACCAATGAAACCGATGTGCTGATGCCGGCACCGATCACCTACGCTCACCGTCTGGTCAAGCGCCAGTCCGAAGTACGCAAGAGCGGTGCCCTGCCGTGGCTGCGTCCGGATGCCAAGAGCCAGATCACTTTCGCTTATGATAGCCAGGGCAAGGTGCAAGGTATCGATGCCGTGGTCCTGTCCACCCAGCATGATGAAGAGATCGCCTACCACGATCTGGTTGAAGCGGTGCGTGAAGAGATTATCAAGCCGGTACTGCCATCTGAATGGCTGACCAAGGACACAAAGTATTTTATCAACCCGACCGGCCGTTTCGTTATCGGCGGCCCGATGGGTGACTGCGGTCTGACCGGTCGCAAGATCATCGTCGACACCTACGGCGGCATGGCCCGGCATGGCGGTGGCGCCTTCTCCGGCAAGGGTCCGTCCAAGGTGGACCGCTCCGCAGCTTATGCAGCGCGCTACGTGGCCAAGAACATCGTTGCAGCCGGACTGGCTGACCGTTGCGAAATCCAGGTCTCCTACGCCATCGGTGTGGCCGAACCGACGTCGATCAGCGTTGAAACCTTCGGAACCGGCAAGCTGGAAGAGTCCGAACTGATCAAGCTGGTACGCCAGTTCTTCGACCTGCGTCCGTATGGTCTGATCGAGATGCTGGATCTGAAGCGCCCGCTCTACCAGGCCACCGCTGCTTACGGCCACTTCGGCCGCGAAGAGTTCCCATGGGAGCAGACCAACAAGGCTGCCCTGCTGCGTGATGCTGCGGGTCTGAAGTAAGCGCTAGCGCTAGATAGAACGAGAACAGCAAGCATAGAAAGACAAGAAGGAGGCTGCGGCCTCCTTCTTTTTTTGCTATTCCGAAAATCCATGCCACCAGCCAGATGGTTTAGTCGACTGGCCGCTCGAACACTCCTGCTCAATCAGGGTATTAACGCAAAACGGCCAGCGGGTAAGGCTGGCCGTCTGAGACATCGGACGAGAATTTAGCGGTTTAGCGCGGCGCCAGCATTCAGCGCAGTGCAAGCGTTATTGGCTACGCTGGCAGGTCAACTTGCTGTCATGCCACTGCAGATCGATGCCGTCCTTGCCTTCACGCACCGACACCGCCGGCCCATGATAGTTGACGCCGCCATCCACCGGATGCATCCAGGCCAGTTGGTGTTCATCCCCTTTCACGACTTCCGCGATCGGCGGATTGGTCGCATGGAACGTCAGCGCAACCGGGGTATCTCCGCATTGATACTTCACGGTCTGTGCGGCAACCAGCCCGAATTGCGCCTGCAGTTCGCCGATGCGATCCAGATAGGCAAACTCCAGACACATCTTCACTTCTTTATCTTTGTGGCAGGCATCGCGCTGCTTTTCCCACTGCTGTTGTGCCGCCGGCACATCAATCCCCGCCCAGCGCGGCGTTTTGGTCGCGACTTGCTTCAGTAAGTCGGCCAGTTGGGACTGCAACTCGAGTTGGGGCGGCCGCTCGCACTGGTATTTCTCGAACGTATCTTTGGGGATCGCCTTGCACTTGACGCGCAACGCCCGATCCCGGGTCTGGTCCGAGGCCTTGCGCTCATCCGCAGTCTGCCCCTTGGGCATATCGGCCTCGGTCAACGGGATGACCTTGGCCACCAGTCCGGTCGACGTTGCCTCGCTAACCGTGGCCACGGCGGCACTACTTGCCGTACTGGCCGATGTGGTGGCCGGTAACGTCGCCGGGGCAGCAGAAGGCGCGGACGCTACCGCTGCAGACACTTCGGCAGCGCAGAGAGAGAGTGAATGCACTAATAGACTGCCGGCACACACCGACACCAAGGCAGGGAAACGACGGGACATCGACAACGGCTCCGCGGAACGACAAGGTTGAAGCGCTAGAGTATACGTTCAGCCTCCTGCTTGGCAAAGCCTGGCCACCATGGCCGACCGAAGCGCTGCATTTTCGGCGCCAGAAATATCGCCCTTGACCGATGCGTCAACGGAATTCAACACATTTATGTGGCAGATCGCATTCTTGTAGACGCTTTCGCCCATCTCCCGAATTCTCTGTTCCAGATCAAAAAAAGTGATTCTGGGTTTGAGGTTTAATACCTACATCTAGTTACACATATCAACTTCGCACCTATATATTGTGTTCCTTGACAGGAACCCCATTTCCAGCCCAATCGCCCTACACAGCGCCTTCCAGGCCGTTGTGGGGATGTTTTGCGCCAGAAAAGGCGGTCACGCCCGACACAAGATATAGCGCTGCCCTTGACACCTCAGGAGCTCAACGTGGGACCGGTCGTAATCAAGCGGGATGGATGCCGCGTGCCGTTCAACAGCATGCGTATCGTGGAAGCCGTTGCCAAATCAGCCAATGCCGTGGGCATCTCGGACCTGGCCTATTGCGCCAAAGTCGCCGATCAGGTGGCCAACCAGATTGCCGCCCTCGAAGAGGTGGCGATCAACGACATCCAGAACCGCGTGGAAAACCTGCTGATGGCCGGTGACTACAAGGAGATGGCGCGTGCTTATATCGAGTACCGTCACGACCGGGACAGCGCTCGTGAACGCCAGGGGCGCCTGAACCGCGAGATCCAGGGGCTGGTCGAGCAGAGCAACATGGATCTGCTTAACGAGAACGCCAACAAGGACAGCAAGGTGATCCCGACCCAGCGCGACCTGCTGGCCGGTATCGTCGCCAAGCACTATGCCACTCAGTACATGCTGCCGCGCGATGTGGTGCAGGCGCACGAGCGCGGGGATATCCATTTCCACGATCTCGACTACTCACCGTTCTTCCCGATGTTCAACTGCATGCTGATCGACCTCAAGGGCATGCTGACCCACGGCTTCAAGATGGGCAACGCCGAGATCGACACCCCACGTTCGATCAGCACCGCCACTGCCGTCACCGCGCAGATCATCGCCCAGGTGGCCAGCCATATCTATGGCGGCACCACCATCAACCGTATCGATGAAGTGCTGGCACCGTATGTGACCATCAGTTATCAGAAGCATCTGGATATCGCCCAGCAGTGGCAGATCCCGAATGCCGAAGCCTATGCCCGCGAGCGGACCGAAAAGGAGTGCTACGACGCCTTCCAGTCGCTGGAATACGAGGTCAACACCCTGCACACCGCCAATGGCCAGACGCCGTTTGTGACCTTCGGCTTCGGCCTCGGCACCAGCTGGGAATCACGCATGATTCAGGAGTCGATCCTGAAGAACCGTATTGCCGGCCTCGGTAAGAACCACAAGACTGCGGTATTCCCCAAGCTGGTGTTCGCCATCCGTGACGGCCTGAATCTCAAGCCACAGGATGCCAACTACGACATCAAGCGCCTGGCACTGGAGTGCGCCACCAAGCGCATGTATCCGGATATCCTCAACTATGACCAAGTGGTCAAGGTGACGGGCTCGTTCAAAACCCCAATGGGTTGCCGCAGCTTCCTCGGTGTTTATGAAGAAGAGGGCGAGATGATCCACGAAGGGCGTAACAACCTGGGTGTGGTCAGTCTCAACCTGCCGCGTATCGCCATCGAAGCGCGTGATGAGGCCCATTTCTACGACCTGCTGGATGCCCGCCTGCGTCTGGCCAAGAAGACATTGATGGCCCGTATCGATCGTCTGCGGGGGGTGAAGGCCCGTGTCGCCCCGATCCTGTATATGGAAGGTGCCTGCGGCGTCCGCCTGAAGGCGGATGACGATGTGGAGCCAATCTTCCGCAATGGCCGTGCCTCGATCTCCCTGGGCTATATCGGCCTGCACGAAACAGTCAATGCGCTGTACGGCACCGATACCCATGTGTTCGACAGTGAAGTGCTGCGCGAGAAGGCGCTGCGTATCGTGCAGACCCTGCGTGATGCGGTGGATGCATGGAAGGAGGAGACCGGCTACGGTTTCAGCCTGTACAGCACGCCGAGCGAAAACCTGTGTACCCGCTTCTGCAAGCTGGACACCAAGGAGTTCGGCCTGATTGATGGCGTCACCGACAAGGGCTACTACACCAACAGCTTCCACCTGGATGTTGAAAAGAAGGTCGATCCGTACGCCAAGATCGACTTCGAGATGGGCTACCCGCCGCTGGCCAATGGTGGTTTCATCTGCTACGGCGAATACCCGAACATGCAGCACAATATCGAAGCGCTGGAAGACGTGTGGAACTACAGCTATGACCGCGTGCCCTACTACGGCACCAACACACCGATCGACGAGTGCTACGAGTGCGGTTTCACCGGCGAGTTCGAATGCACCAGCAAGGGTTTTACCTGCCCACGTTGCGGCAACCATGACTCGACCAAGGTGTCGGTGACCCGCCGCGTCTGCGGCTACCTCGGCAGCCCGGATGCCCGTCCGTTTAACAGCGGTAAGCAGGAAGAGGTCAAACGGCGCGTCAAGCACCTATAATCGATATCCCCGCCCGGTTCCGACCGGGCAGTCTTCCTTTCACCGCCACCGGCCCATACGGTTAGCAAGCTCAACCTCATGAACTATCACCAGTATTACCCTATCGACGTGGTCAACGGCCCCGGTACCCGCTGCACCCTGTTTGTCGCCGGTTGTGAACACCAGTGCCGCGGTTGTTACAACCAGTCCACCTGGCGGCTCGACTCCGGCCACCTGTTTGACCAGACGATGGCCGACCGGGTGATTGCTGATCTACAGGACACCCGTATCCGCCGGCGCGGCTTGTCGCTCTCCGGTGGCGATCCGCTGCATCCGGCCAATCTGTCTGCCGTGCTGGCGCTGGTTCAGCGGGTACGAGCCGAGTGTCCGGGCAAGGATATCTGGTGCTGGACCGGTTACCGGCTGGATGAGCTCACTGCAGCGCAACAGCAAGTGGTGGATCTGCTGGATGCGCTGGTCGATGGCAAGTTCGTACAGGAACAGGCTGATCCGAGCCTGATTTGGCATGGTAGTGCCAATCAGGTGATCCACCGGTTTGACCGCACCGATGCCCCTTGGTACCGTGCTCCCTGACCTGTTAGCGATGGAGTGATCCGCATGTTGTCTGTGTTCAAGCGTCTGTTTGGTGGTGACCACACCACTGCTGCCCCGACCAAGGCCCCAGCCGGTGAACCCGTGCTGCATCAGGGCTGTACCATCATTCCCGCACCACAACGCGAGGGCAGTCAGTATCGACTGGCGGGCACCATCAGCAAGGAGATCGACGGCACCGTGCACACGCACGAGTTTATCCGTGCCGATCTGGTCAGCTCGCTCGACGAAGCCAACAAGCTGATGGTCACCAAGGCCAAGACCTGTATCGACCAGCAAGGCGACAGTCTGTTTTTCCCGCCGCCGCCCCGTCGGCCGCAGTAAAAGACGTCCGCAGTAAACGCTATCTGCAGCCATTGGCGGCCAACATGAAAAAACCGGCGTGATTGCCTAATACTGGCCAGTTAAGCACGCCGGAGAGACAACCCTTTTCGCCAACACGCCATCAACCCTTCCATGGGGGCTCGATGGCGGCATCCCTGCCGCCAACGGTTGGCTCAACCGGCTATCTCTCCTTCGCTCACTGACTGGCATTAGCGTGATTGCCGGTTATTTGTGCTTGATGACGAGTGCGCTCAGGAGACCAGCAACTGATCGTGCAGTGCCTGGATCTGGTCACGCAGCGCTGCCGCCTGCTCGAACTCCAGATTGCGCGCATGTTCATACATCTGCGCTTCGAGTTGCTTGATCTGCTTGCCCAGCGCTTCCGGCGAGCTCGCGGCATAATCGGCCTCACGCTCGGCCACCAGCCGCAGACGCCCCTCCTTGCCCTTGCTGGCCGCATCGCTGCCGCTGACCTGCATCACATCGACCACCTTCTTGCGCAGCGCCTGCGGCACAATCCCGTTGGCCTGGTTAAAGGCATCCTGCTTCTCGCGGCGCCGCTCGGTCTCCTCAATCGCGGCACGCATCGAGTCAGTGATGCGATCGGCATACAGGATGGCTTTACCGTGCAGATTACGCGCCGCGCGACCCATGGTCTGGATCAGTGAGCGGGTCGAGCGCAGGAACCCCTCCTTATCCGCGTCCAGAATCGCCACCAGCGACACTTCCGGCATATCCAGCCCTTCACGTAGCAGGTTGATACCGACCAGCACATCAAACTTGCCCAAACGCAAATCACGGATAATCTCGACGCGCTCAACGGTATCGACATCGGAATGCAGATAGCGCACCCGCACGCCGTGCTCGTCCAGATATTCGGTCAGATCCTCAGCCATCCGTTTGGTCAGTGTGGTAATCAGCACCCGCTCGTCGCGCTCGGCACAACGGCGGATCTCGGAGAGCACATCATCGACCTGACTGGAGACCGGACGCACCTCGATCAGTGGATCCAGCAGGCCGGTCGGACGCACCACCTGCTCGACCACCTGGCCACCTGACTGCTTGAGCTCGTAGTCAGCCGGCGTGGCGGAAACATAGATGGTTTGCGGCTGTAGCGCCTCGAACTCGTCAAACTTGAGCGGGCGGTTATCCAGCGCCGAAGGCAAGCGGAAGCCGTACTCAACCAGCGTCTCCTTGCGCGAGCGGTCACCCTTATACATGGCGCCAATCTGCGACACGGTGACGTGCGACTCGTCGATGATCAGCAGGCCGTCATGTGGCAGATAGTCAAACAGCGTCGGCGGCGGCTCGCCCGGCGCACGACCGGAGAGATAGCGCGAGTAGTTTTCGATGCCAGAGCAGTAACCCAGCTCCTGCATCATCTCGATATCGAACTGGGTTCGCTGGGTAATACGCTGCTCTTCCAGCAGCTTGTTGGCCGACAACAGTTGCTGCCGGCGCTCGCCCAGCTCGACCTTGATCTTGTCTATCGCATTGAGAATGGTCTCGCGCGGCGTGACATAGTGGCTCTTCGGAAAGATGGTAAACCGCGGCACCTGCTTTTCCACCGCACCGGTCAGCGGGTCAAACAACGAGAGACGCTCGACCTCCTCATCAAACAGCTCGACACGCAGCGCCAGCTTGTCCGATTCGGCCGGATAGATATCGATCACCTCGCCGCGCACGCGGAAGGTGGCGCGACCGAACGCGGCATCATTGCGTGAATATTGCAACTCGGCCAGCCGACGGAGGATCTCGCGCTGGTTGATGATGTCGCCTTGGCGCAGGTGCAGCATCATACTCAGGTAAGCCTGCGGATCACCCAGGCCATAGATGGCGGAGACCGAGGCGACAATCACCACATCCCGGCGCTCCAGCAACGCCTTGGTCGCCGACAGACGCATCTGCTCGATGTGGTCGTTGATGGCGGCGTCTTTCTCGATAAAGGTATCGGTAGACGGCACATAGGCTTCCGGCTGGTAATAGTCGTAATAGGAGACAAAGTACTCGACCGCGTTATGCGGAAAGAACTCGCGCATCTCGCCATATAACTGGGCAGCCAAGGTCTTGTTGTGTGCCAGAATCATAGTTGGACGGTTCAACTTGGCGATCACGTTGGCCATGGTGAACGTCTTGCCTGATCCGGTCACACCGAGCAGGGTCTGCGCGGCCAGGCCGGATTCAATCCCCTCCAGCAACTGCTCGATAGCCTGTGGCTGGTCACCCGCCGGTGCAAACTGGCTGACCAGCTCGAATGTCTTGCTCATCATCTCTCCCATGGCATGCGCATGACGGTGCAGGATACCTGTATATAGGGTAGCGCTGCGCATAACATGGCATTGAACCACAACCCGGTTATGACGCCCAGAACAGAATGTGCTACGCACGCCTTGACCGCCTGACATCAGGCGATTATTATGCTCGCCCTACATCGCGATTCCCTCGTAGTTCAGTCGGTAGAACGGCGGACTGTTAATCCGTATGTCACTGGTTCAAGTCCAGTCGAGGGAGCCACTTTTCCAAGCGTCCATCCGGACTTATCCACCATAAAGTCGCAAAATGGCCCAAAACAATGCACAGTTTTGGGTGGTCGAACTACTCCCCGTTTACATCCCCTGCCCGGCCGACAACCGAGATCACATTTTCATCTATTTTATTGATTTTTATATACATTATTTTTGCAACACTTTTTGCTCATCTCGTCCGCAAGCCTTGTGTGGTGCGGCTTGCAGGCGGTTTTCTAGAATAAACCCACACACTTATCCACAGAAACCGTGGATAACTTCCGCAAAGCTAGCCGCCATGCGGCTTACAGCGACTGTGCATAAAATTCGAGGCATGATCCGTGCCGGATTTTATAGAGTGGATACCCGTGTTCGCTCGGCGACAGCCGCACAAAGTGCCATGCTGCAGACAGATGACCTGTGCTAACCGCTTGTTGTTCAAGAATAATACCGTGATGCTCGAGTTTTGCGCGAACGAGACAGAATCGAGGGAAATACGTGGTTCGAGGTTGACAGCCTCAGGGGCAATCAGTAACATGCGCGGCGTCTTGAAGAGACACTGTTCCCTCGTAGTTCAGTCGGTAGAACGGCGGACTGTTAATCCGTATGTCACTGGTTCAAGTCCAGTCGAGGGAGCCAAATCTGTTCCTCCTTAGTTCAGTCGGTAGAACGGCGGACTGTTAATCCGTATGTCGCTGGTTCAAGTCCAGCAGGAGGAGCCACTTTCTTCAATTCCCTCGTAGTTCAGTCGGTAGAACGGCGGACTGTTAATCCGTATGTCACTGGTTCAAGTCCAGTCGAGGGAGCCACATTTGAAAAGCCCGGTAGCAATACCGGGCTTTTTGCTTTCTGTTTCCTTGTCATTTTCTTCTTTATTCTCTTCTCCACTATTTTCCCTGCCTTGCACGGCGACCTTACGCGCTGTCGCATCCCCAATACCCGTGGTTCATCCGCGCCGCGTTGGACTAGACACGGGCATCGGCGCAGGATAATTTGGCGTGAAATGGTTCACATTTTGCACGCAACTCGATGCAACACGCAGAAAAAAACCATGTCACAACAGTAAACTACCAACTTTTAAGACAGCCGCATTACGCCATACTCAATGTACCTGTCTGACACCTGCCATTCTGGTGGATCACTTGCTCGAGGGCTGATGGATGCACAAACCGCTCAATCCCCTTTTACGCTACGCCATGGGGTGTACCTTGGCGCTCTTGTTATTGAATGGTGGCGCCATTCATCTATTACTGAACCAGCATGTTCAGCAACAACAGCAACAAGCAGAATCCATCGTCTTGCAGATGCTGGGTGATAGCCAGCCCGATGAGGCTCGCCTCAATCAATTGACCACGCTGCTCCCGGTGCAGGCCCTGGCGGTGGTTGATGCCCGGCAACAAGTGGTTGCACAAGTCAGGATGCTTGAGTTCAACCTGATCTCGCATGCCTATCCGGCACTCTATTCCGAGTTTCCGCTGGTACATCAGAATCTGGTGATACGCATGCGGTTAAAAGACGATCTGGTTGTCGATGAATGGGCGCAACTTGGCGTCTTGGCACTGATCACACTGCTGGTCGGCTTGTGGGGCTCTGTGCTGGTGCAACGGCGTCATCAGCAAACCATTGAACAACGTCTGGCCGAAGAGATCCGCACCCAAGACCACAGCGTCGGTCCACTGCCGACGGTCACTCATGCGCTGCAGGAGTTGGAATATCGTCAGCAACAACAGCTGGATCTGAGCCAGCAACAACTGGCCGAGCTGGAGTTACGCACCAATCAGGATGCCCTGACCGGTGTGCTGACCCGCGCCTGTTTCCGTCACGACCTGGGCAATCTACTGGCGCAATCCGGTAATGCCAGCCAATTGAATCTACTGGGGATCGTCCGCGCGACCGAACTCTCTATCATTAATCAGCAGCGTGGCTTCCCGGCGGGTGATCAATACCTGACCGATGTCGCTCAACTGATCACCCGCGCGTGCAAGCGCTTCCCGCATAATAATGTCTACCGCCTGTCAGGCAGCGATTTTGCCATCCTGCTTCCGAATGGCGCGATTGGTCAGGCTGAAAGTCTGGGCAGTGAACTTCAACAGCATTTTGAACAGTACCGCCAAGAGCAAACGCTGGAGTGCGTGGCTTATACCGGCTTGACCCTGTTCCGTACCGGCCAGCAACCGGAGCTGATCCTTGGCCGCAGTGATTTGGCTCTCGCCAAGGCACAAACCGGCCCAACCAATGGCTGGTACCTGCAGGAGCGTGATGCAGAGGACTATTTGCAGGGTGAACGCCACTGGAAGACGGTGATTGAGGATGTGATTGCCCGCAAGGCAATTCTGCTGATGCAGCAACCGATCCAGACCATGAATATCTCTATCCGTGGCTATATCGAAATCTATGCACGTTTTATGGGCGAGAATGATCAGCCGTTGCCTACCGAGACGATTCTCGCCATGGCCCAGCGCCATGACCTGCTGGTCAAGCTGGAGCAGCACATTATCGAGCTGATCGTTCATCAGTACTCGATTCGAGCGGTCGATCAACGCTGGGGCATCAATCTGTCGGCCAATGCCCTGATCAACAATACCTTCGTCATCTGGCTTGAGCGTCTGTTACTACGCAGCCCAAGCATTGCGGCCAATCTGGTGTTTGAACTGGATGAGGACCTGCTGGATTGCAATCTGGCGGCCAGCATCCGCCTGTTTGAGATGCTGCGACGTGTCGGCAGTCGGGCCAGTATTTCCAAGTTCGGTAAGGGGTTGGGGTCATTCCGCCTCTACCGCGAACTCAAACCGGATTACATCAAGCTCGATCCAGGTCTGATTACTGTGCTCGAGCGCGATCATACCAGCCAGCAGTTTATCCGCATGATTGTCGAGGTCTCGCATCGACTGGGATGTGTCGTGGTAGCGGAAGGAGTGGAAAACGTCGCTCAGAAGCAGTTACTGGAAGCCTTGTACGTCGATGCCATCCAAGGCTATCTGGTCGCACGTCCGGCCCCCTTGCCGCTGCAGAGCCCGCCGAGCAACCTGGAGCTGCTCTAATCTTTGTCGATATCTGGCCCGCGGAGGTAGCGCTCGGCGCAGCCAACCGATTCAACCCGCCGGGCAAGCGCAAGGCCGGCGGGCAACAGACTCAGGCGCGTGACGCAGGCGATCGTAGACGGGAAAGCAAACGCAGTACATCGTTCAGCAGACGAAAGCGCTCTAGTTCATCCTTGGAATAGCGGGTCGACAATATCGCCGGATTATCACGCTGCTTCATATAACGGGTGATCTGCAGACGATTAAACCCGCCGATGCGATAAAACAGGCCGAGCAGCGCCTGCACGCTCTCCCCTTCTAATCCGTTCTGACTGGCATAGTCTTGCTGAGCCGGATGGAGGATATGCACCTCCATACTCTCAATTTCATGTCGCTCATGCAGGTACTCCAGCCACTGCTCGACCTGCAGCGGCTTGCAGCCTGCCAGCAAATTGAAATGGCCACCACTGTCGCTGCGACAACGCGTCAGCAGTGTGCACGCCAGCGCATCATCGTTACAGCTGAAGCTCACCTCACCCGGCAAACTCCAGTCGACCGAGTGCACTGTCAGCGTGGCCTGATGACCAGCCTTGTCCTTGCAGAGAAATCGAAACACGCTATACCCGCTTTCAGTGACAGAATATTGCAGTGTAACCGCAAAGGGGCTGTTCGACTAATTGGCTGACGGGAATAAAGCGGAAATTGTGCAAAAAAACGCCGACCATACGGTCGGCGCTCGGGGGACAACAGCGACTGGCAATTAATAGCGGCTGATGCTGGCCAGTTTCTGGAAATAATCCGGGAACGTCTTCGAGGTGCAGCCCGGGTCGTTGATGGTGACCGGCGAATCACTCAACGCCACCAGCGAGAAACACATGGCAATTCGGTGGTCGTTGTAGGTATCAATCGCCGCATGCTGTAAGGTGGCCGTCGGGGTGACCGCAATATAATCCTCGCCCTCTTCAACCTCGACGCCCAGTTTACGCAGCTCGGTGGCCATGGCATGCAGACGGTCGGTCTCCTTGACGCGCCAGTTATAAATGTTGCGAATCACCGTCTTGCCGCTGGCAAACAGTGCGGTGGTGGCGATGGTCATCGCTGCATCCGGAATATGGTTCATATCCAGGTCAATGCCCTGCAACGGCGCCTGTTCGGCCTCGATGAAGTCATCCCCCCAGGTGATGCGCGCGCCCATCTTTTCCAGCACATCAGCAAAGCGGATATCGCCCTGGATGCTGTGGCGTCCAATCCCGGTCACCCGCACCTTGCCGCCAATCGCCCCTGCCGCCAGGAAATAGGAGGCGGACGAGGCATCGCCTTCGACCAGGAAGTTGCCCGGCGAGACGTATTGCTGGTTGCCGCGGATATGGAACACCGCATAGTTATCATGCTCTACCACCACGCCAAACTGGCGCATGATATGCAAAGTGATATCAATGTAAGGACGCGACACCAGCTCGCCCTTAATGCGGATCCGGGTATCCCCCGCCGCCAGCGGTGCCGCCATCAGGAAGGCGGTCAGGAACTGGCTGGATACGGTTCCGTCAACATGCACCTCGCCGCCCCACAGACCTTTAGCCTCAATGGTCAGCGGCGGGTATCCGTCATTTTTCAGATAGTGAATATGTGCACCAGCTTCACGCAGCGCATCAACCAGATGGCCAATCGGACGCTCTTCCATCCGCGGCTCACCCGTTAACGTGAACTCACCGCTGCCCAGACACAGTGCGGCGCACAACGGGCGCATGGCCGTCCCGGCATTACCGAGAAACAGTTGCTGTGGCTCGCGCGCCGAGAAGGGACGCCCCAGACCTTGTACCACACAGGTGGTCTTGTCGGCTGACAGCTCATAGTGCACACCCAGCTGCTTGAGCGCCGCCAGCATATGGCGAATATCATCACTATCCAGCAGATTGGTCAGACGGGTGGTGCCTTTGGCCAGAGCAGCCAGCAACAGTGCCCGGTTGGACACACTTTTTGAACCCGGCAGGTTCACCGCGCCTTCTACGCGGCGGATGGGTTCCAAGGTCAGAGATTTCATACGTCCTGTTCTCTTGCAATCATGACTACTAGCAGTGACCGGACAGTAACAGCCACGCGCCCGCAGAGCAAGCACTGCGACCGCTGCAGACCGACCAGTGACGGCTCAAGGCAGTCGCGACAAGGGATCAATCACCAACTCCCCCTGATGAGCGCGGATCTGACACTGAGCATAATCCTTTTCAATCCGTTTCTACTTGCCGTCAATATGTACATGGACCCCGGCATACAGTTGCCGACAACACACCACCCTGGCACGCGCCATAAACTGCGCCTCCTCCTGATCCAACTGATTCAACGTCTCCCTCAGGCGAGATTGCTCCTCTTGCAAGCGCTGCTGGGCCTCGACCATTCGGTTGGTCAGGCATTGCCGTTGCTTGATGTCTTTCATCTTGAGCAAGCGCGCCTCAACCTCTTGCAACTGTATGTCCAGCCGATTGGTCACCGACAGTCGGGCATGGATCAACTCGCGTTGCGCCTCACGCCCGGCATGATTGCCCATAATGGCCAAGCGGGTAGTATTGTCAGCCACCCCGCCCATATTGACGGCGACAATCTGCTCGCCGGCCATAATTCGCCCGCCGAGCAGGGTGCCTTTGCGCCGTTTTTCGTCCGCTACCAGCACACAGCCAGGCGTACGCACCTCGGTGTGCAGGAGCTGGCTGGCCAGCAACACATCCCCGCCCG
>JAYROM010000229.1:0-4276 GCA_041911695.1 Aeromonadaceae bacterium | reverse complement strand
GCCAATGCCATTCTCAAGCACCTGGCAGAAAAGCTGCCGATTTCGCGTTGGCAGCGCGACCTGACCGACTCCACCGTGCTGCGTAACATGGGCGTTGGTCTAGGTTACACCCTGCTCGGTTATGACTCGCTGCTCAAGGGATTGGGTAAGCTGGAAATTAATGCCGACCTCATGAAGGCTGACCTCGACGCCAATTGGGAACTGCTCGCTGAACCGATCCAGACGGTGATGCGCCGCTTCGGTATCGCCAACCCGTACGAGAAGCTGAAAGAGCTGACCCGCGGTACGCGTGTCTCGCGTGAAGGCATGCAGGCATTTGTGAACACGCTGGATATTCCGGCCGATGCCAAACAAGCGCTGCTGGAACTGACCCCGTGGGATTACACCGGTAAAGCGGCCGAACTGGCTAAGCGAATTTAAGGAACAAACAACATGGCATTTGCAGATAATCTGAAAAAACTGCCGGGCATCTCGCACCTGGCCGCTATTGAGCTGCGCGATGGCGAGGGCAACCTGGCCGGCATTATTGAAAATAAGGCCGGCAGCCAGGGTTCGCTCACGGTCTACAATCACCTGGCCCAGGTCTGGGGGTCGATCAATCCCGAAGCCGCCAAGCAGGGGCTGGAAGTCTTTGCTGAACATACGGCCGATGCGCGTACTAACCCTGGCAAACACCCGAATATTGATCGCCTGTTGGCAATTTCTGAAACCGGGGCAGAGCCGCTGCGTGTTAAGCATGTCTTCGCAGAGGTTGAGGACCTGCCTGCCTAAATGGCAGGTGATCAGCAGCAGATAAATCGCTGGCGCCATGGAACGTAATTTTCCCGAAGCGCTGGCGCATACCCTCCGGTTCGAGGGCGGCTGGGCCAACCATCCGAACGATCCGGGTGGCGCCACCATGAAGGGCGTGACTCACAGAACCTATACCCGCTATCTCGGCCGTGATGTCACGCATGATGAGCTGCGCGCGATTCCGGATGAGCATCTGGCGGACATCTACCGTAAGTACTACTGGGATGCGTGTCACTGTGATGCGTTACCGGATGGACTGGATGTCGCTGTGTTCGACACCGCCGTCAATACCGGTCCCGCACAGGCAGCACGGCTCTTGCAGCGGTTGGTCGGTGTGCCGGCGGATGGCGCCCTTGGTCCTAAAACCATTGCGGCGGTAAATAACTACGTTACAGAACATGGCCTGCATACCTTGATTGAGGCCTATACCGACGCCCGGCATCGCTTCTATCGCATGCTGCCTACCTATGTACATTTTGGTGAAGGTTGGCGTAAGCGGGCGGAGAATGTTGCTCAGGTGGCCAAGCGTGTTAGTGGCTCTTCCGTGGTTTAAATAAAAACGCCACCCGGAGGTGGCGTTCACAAGCTGGCTTGGTTCAGATCACACACAAGCACCATCGGCATTGGCCGAGTCGATCTTCTTCACGGGTTTGATGAACTGCTCTTTCGAGACGCCCAGCCACATAACCAGCGGGCTGGCGACGAGGACTGAGGAGTAGATGCCGAACAGAATGCCAATGGTGAGGGCCAGGGCAAAGTAGTGCAGGGCATCACCGCCAAAGACCAGCATCGAGAGGACCATCATTTCAGTCGCGCCGTGGGTGATGATGGTGCGTGAGATGGTGCTGGTAATGGCGTGATCTAGAATCTGTGGGGTGGTCATGCCGCGTTTCTTGCGGAAGGTTTCGCGCACGCGGTCAAAGACCACCACGGATTCGTTCACCGAGTAGCCCAGTACAGCCAGAACAGCGGCCAACACCGGTAGCGAGAATTCCCACTGGAAGAAGGCGAAGAAGCCCAGAATGATGATCACATCGTGCAGGTTGGCAATGATGGCCGACAGGGCAAAGCGCCATTCAAAGCGTAGCGCTAGATAGATCATGATGCCGATGATGACTAGCAGCAGGGCTAAGCCGCCATCATGCGCCAGTTCTTCACCCACCTGCGGACCGACAAACTCCACCCGTTGCAGTTGGGCACCGGGGGCGTTGGCATCCAGTGCTTCCATCACGCCGGTACCAATCGCGGCCGAGCTTTGTGACGGCTTGAGCGGTAGGCGAATCAGGACGTCACGGCTGGAGCCAAAGTTCTGGACGGTGTAGTCCTGGAAATTGGCTTTGGCCAGGCCGCCACGGATGGATTCCAGATCGGCCGCCTGTTTGTACTGCACTTCGACCAGCGTACCGCCGGTGAACTCCACCGAGAAGTGCAGGCCACGGGTTGCCAGGAAGAACACCGCCAGCAGGAAGGTGAGCAACGAAATAATGTTGAACACCAGCGCATGGCGCATGAAGGGAATGTCTTTGCGGATGCGGAATAGTTCCATGATCGTCGCTCCGGTCAGGCGTTGGTTGAGTTGTTGGCATCGGTTTCAGGTTTCCAGACCTGGCCGATGGAGATTTTGGTGAGTCGCTTCTGCCGACCGTAGATGATGTTGACCAGGGCGCGCGACACGACCACGGCGCTGAAGATCGACGTCAGGATGCCCAGGCAGTGCACCACGGCAAAGCCGCGTACCGGACCCGAGCCAAAAATCAGCAGCGCGAGACCGGCGATCAACGTGGTGATGTTGGAATCCAGAATGGTGTCGAAGGCACGCTCGTAACCGGCCGAGATGGCGGCTTGCGGTGTCGAGCCATTGCGCAGTTCTTCGCGGATACGCTCGTTAATGAGTACGTTGGCATCAATGGCCATACCCAGCGCCAGCGCAATGGCAGCAATGCCCGGTAGCGTGAGTGTGGCTTGTAGTAGCGAGAGAATGGCCACCAGGAAGAGCAGGTTCGCCGACAAGGCGAGCACCGAGATCACGCCGAACATGCCGTAGTAGATGATCATGAAGACCGCGATAGCGGCAAAGCCCCAGAGGGTGGCGTGGAAGCCGCGCGAGATGTTCTCGGCACCCAGCGACGGGCCGACGGTGCGCTCTTCGATGATGTCCATCGGTGCAGCCAGTGAACCGGCGCGCAGCAGCAGGGCGGTTTCATTGGCTTCCACGGTGGTCATGCGGCCGGAGATCTGTACCTTGCCGCCGCCGATTTCGCTACGGATTACCGGTGCGGTAATCACTTCGCCCTTGCCCTTTTCGATGAGCAGAATGGCCATGCGCTTGCCGACGTTGTCACGGGTGATGTCGCGGAAGATGCGTGAGCCGGCGGCATCTAACGTGAGGTGAACGGCCGGCTCCTGAGTCTGGCTGTCGAAGCCGGGTTGGGCGTCGTTGAGGCGTTCGCCGGTCAGGACAACCACCTTCTTGACGAGAATCGGGCTACCGCCACGCTCGGTGTACAACTCGGCGGTGGCTGGTACGTTGCCGTTGAGCGAGGATTCCAGCGCGCCTGGAGTGTCGTCCACCATGCGGATTTCCAGCGTGGCGGTACGGCCCAGAATGTCTTTGGCTTTGGCGGTGTCCTGTACGCCAGGCAGCTGCACCACGATTCGGTCTGGTCCAGACTGCTGGATGATGGGCTCTGCCACGCCCAGTTCGTTAATACGGTTGTGCAGGGTGGTGATGTTCTGCTTGACGGCAAATTCCTGAATACGCTTGATGGCTTCCGGCTTGAAATTGCCAACCAGCGCCGGATCGCCGCTGACGGTTTGCTCGACAAAGTTCAGATCGGCCTGGCTATCCAAGAGGGCGGCACGGGCCTGGCTGCGGTAATCGTTTTCGCGGAAGCGAATGACCAGGCGCTGGTCTTCACGGCCAATGCCGGCATGGCGAATGTTTTTGTCGCGCAAGAGGGTGCGAATGTCGGCCGAGGTGGCGTCCAGTCGCTTGGTGAGCGCACCTTGCAGATCCACTTGCAGCAGGAAGTGCACGCCACCCCGCAGGTCGAGGCCCAGGTACATGGGCAGGGCATGGATCGAAGTCAGCCACTTCGGTGACGCCGACAACAGATTCAGGGCCACCACATACTGGGCGTCATCCGCCTTGGGGTTGAAGGCATGTTCGAGCACATCGCGTGCCTTCAGCTGGGTGTCGGTGTCCGGTAGGCGGACTTTGACGCCGTTGGTATCGAGAAAAGCCCCCTGGCTGGAGATGCCGTTCTTATCGAGAACGGCCGCAACTTGTTGCAGCAGCTTGTCGTCAGACTTGATGGTGGCGCGGATCGGCGACACCTGTACAGCCGGTGTTTCACCAAAAAAGTTGGGCAGTGTGTAGAGCACCCCGATGACCAGGGCAACTGCAACGACAATGTACTTCCAGAGCGGGTAGCGATTCATGACAGGTCACAGAAAAGTCAAACGGGGGCCTAAGCCCCCGGGT
>JAYROM010000228.1:0-3024 GCA_041911695.1 Aeromonadaceae bacterium | reverse complement strand
AGGAGCGATGTTTTTGACTATATCGAGCTGTTTTACAACAGCAAACGCAAGCATGGTTCCAATGATCTGTTGAGTCCAGTAGAGTTTGAATCCCGCTATCGAGAACGGCTGGGAAGTGTCTAGATCATTGGTGGCGATTCAGTCTGTTAATCCGACCATCTTCATGTTCCTGGTCATCATAGTCCCCGTTGATTAAGTCATTTTGTTCATAAGCCCAATCGATATTGACCGGCTAATCATGAGGTATGCCGGTGTGTAAAGTACTTGGCAGACAGATTCGCCGCCAGCGCTGCACCAGTTCGCCAGTGTGGCGGGGAATCTACCCTGTATCGATTGAGAGACTGACATGACACAACAAGGTTTTAGTGCCCAGCAGTGGCGGGTGCTGACCGTAATACTGGTCAGCTATCTGGTTATTTTGCTGGATACCTCCATTGTGATCACCGGACTGCCGGCGATCCGTGATTCACTCGGCTTCACTGTGGCCGGACTTTCCTGGGTGCAAAATATCTACACCCTGTTCTTTGGCAGTTTACTGCTCCTGGGAGCGAGGCTGGGCGACCTGCTGGGCCGGCGCCGCATGTATCTGCTGGGCTTAGGGGTTTTCATCCTCGCCTCTTTACTGATCGGCACGGCGCAGACGCCGGCCTGGATGTTGGTGGCACGAGCCCTGCAGGGGATCGGCGCAGCCATTCTGGCGCCTACCACTTTGGCATTACTGTCCATTCACTTTGCGGAAGGGCAAGCGCGTACGCGTGCCTTGGCCTATTACGCGGCCACTGCCGGAATCGGCGCCACCCTGGGATTGGTGTTGGGGGGCATTTTTGCCGGGTGGCTCTCCTGGCGGGTAGGATTCTTTATCAATGTACCCATCGGCCTCGGCTTGTTGTTGGCGGCGCGCCAATTGCTGGTCGAGAGCGAACGACACACCGGTGCGTTTGATCTGCCTGGGGCTGTGCTTTCCACTCTGGGGATGGGGGCGCTGGTTTATGGCATAGAACACGCGGCGGCGGCGGGCTGGCAGGATCTACCTACGCTGATCGCGGTCTCCTCCGGCGTCCTCCTGCTGGTGTTGTTTTTCCTGCAGGAAGCGCATGCCTCTCAGCCGTTGCTACCGTTGCGCCTGTTTCAACATCGCGAGCGCGCTGTCGCCTACCTCGGACGCATGCTGTTTTTGGGGGCGATGGTGAGCTTTTTCTTCTTTGCCACCCAGTTTATGCAAAACGTACTCGGGCTGACACCGGTGCAAGCGGGCATCGCGTTTGTTCCGTTCACGATACCGACCTTTGTGTCATCCATGCTGGTGCCGAATCTGACGGCGCGGCTGGGCAATCGGGGAGTGTTGGTGCTGGCGCTGATCTTGATGTCAGTAGGGATGTATCAGTTGAGCCAGTTAACGGTACAGGCGGATTACCTGCAGGGGCTGGCGCTGCCCATGCTGCTGCTCGGATTGGGGAATGGCGCGGCACTGGGACCGTTGACTATCTCTGGGGTAAAGGGCGTGGATGCGCGGGATGCCGGTGCTGCATCGGGGCTTGTGAACATGGCCCATCAACTGGGCGGCACTCTGGGGTTGAGCATCATGGTGGTGGTGTTTACCGCCGCAGGGCATGACCATTTCAGTGGCAAGGCGTTGCTGGCACATCAACTGGCTAGCGGTTTTTCCGGTTGTCTGGTGGCGTTATTACTGGCGCTTCTGCTGTTGGTGTTGTTCAGACCCGAAGCGGCAGAACGATTAAAACAGAGTGCCACCGCAGCCTGATTGCTGCAGTGCGCTGACGGAAGATGGATTTAACAGGGTGCTGCACTGATTCAACCGAATTTCAGTGTGAACCATCCCCTCATCGAGGATGCCAATCGGCAAGAGGTGTTTAATGAAAACCAGGAAATTGGGAACCAGCGGCCTGAACGTATCGGCCCTGGGATTGGGCTGCATGCGCATGAGTTTTGCGGACAAACCCGCCGACAAGCAGGAGATGATGACCCTGCTGCATCAAGCGGTGGACATGGGGGTGACCTTCTTCGATACCGCCGAAGTCTACGGCCCGTTCACCAATGAACAGTTGCTGGGGGAGGCCTTCCGCGGCGTCGATAAATCCCGGTTGGTGATTGCGACCAAATTCGGGTTCAAGCATCAGGACGGGGCCGGCCCGACACCTGCCGCCGGCTTTGACAGTCGCCCGGAGCAGATTAAACGTGTGGCGGAGGCTTCGCTCAAGCGCCTTGGCGTGGAGTGTCTGGATCTCTTTTATCAGTACCGGGTTGACCCGAATGTGCCGATCGAAGAGGTGGCCGGCGCGGTCAAGGATCTGATCCAGGCGGGCAAGGTGAAGCACTTTGGCCTGTCCGAAGCCAGTGCCGAGGTGATCCGTCGTGCGCACGCCGTGCAACCCGTGACGGCATTGCAAAGCGAGTACTCGATCTGGTTTCGGGATATCGAGGCCGAGATCCTGCCGACCTGCCGGGAATTGGGCATCGGTCTGGTGCCGTACAGCCCGCTGGGGCGAGGCTATCTGACCGGCGCCATTACCAAGGCCACCACCTACGATCAGAGTGATCTGCGTAGCCGCAATCCGCGTTTCACCCCCGAGGCGATTGATGCCAATCAGGTGGTGGTGGATCTGCTGGCCAGCATCGGCGAGCAATATCAGGCGACACCGGCGCAGGTGGCGCTGGCCTGGTTGCTGGCCCAAGGTGACAGCATAGTGCCGATCCCGGGTTGCCGCAGCGCGGCGCGGCTGGCGGAAAATATGGCCGCGGCCGAGTTAACCCTGAGCGCAACGGACTTGCAACGGATGGCCAAGGCGATGGCCGAGATTCAGGTGGTGGGTAGCCGCTACTGAGATGTCGGGACGGGAGGCCGGCCAGCCGTAGTGGCGGTCTCCCGTCATGTCGGTTAAAAGATCTGAATAGCCCGTTAGACCATGGGTTGTTCCCACGCACCGCGAGTGTCGACATTGGCCGCACGGGCTAGCGTCTCCAATCTTGCCATTTCGTCTTGGGTCAGCTGGATCTTCGCCGCTT
>JAYROM010000227.1:0-4485 GCA_041911695.1 Aeromonadaceae bacterium | reverse complement strand
TCAAGGCTCCGATCAGGGTGAGAGGGTTCGGGGTGGGCAGGGCAGGCTTGCACCTCGATCTCGACATCCAGTCCGAATGCCAGTTGGCTACTGACCACCGAGCGGGCCGGGAACCCCTGGCTAAAATAGGTCTGGTAGACCTGATTAAAGGCGGCGAAGTGCGCCATATCGGACAACCAGACGGTGACTTTGACCACCTCTTGCAGTGTGGCACCACACTCGGCCAACGTCTGTTGCAGGGTGTGCAGGATGCGATGGGTCTGGGTGGCGACATCGCCGTACCACGGCGTACCGTCGTCGTGCATCGACACCTGGCCGGAGACAAACAGGAAGCCATTGGCCCTGACCGCTTTGGCGAATGGATAGGGCAATCGGGTCGGATAACGGATCAACGCATCAGTCATGGTCATCACTCCGCTGAGTGGTTGGTGTGGATTTGATTTCGTCCAGATAGTTGTAAATGGTGTAGCGGCTGACCCCCAGTGCGTCCGCCGCCTTCTCGATCCCACCCTTGACGATAAACATGCCGCGCTCGTGCATCTGGCGTACCGCCTCCAGCTTGGCCTGTTTTTTCATCGTGCGGTGGCTGGTGGCCGTGGTGGCCAGTGCCGACTGGATAATGTCGGCCATCAGTACGGCCATATCCGGCTGTTCGACCACCTTGGGCTCGATCACGCTGTGGGTGCCCAGCAGTTGATCCAGGCAGTCGCGCGCGGCTTGCAGGCTCGCCAGGTCACTGTTGAGGCAGAAGCCAGCGAACGGCGTACCACTGCGATCACGGTAAATGACGGTGGCACTGCGCAGTACCGCCCCCGAGGGCAATCGCGTTTGGTAGTCGGTGACGACCACCGGATCGGTGCCGGGGTTATCTTCCGGCGTCTGCATCACGGCATGGAAGCCCAGATCCTGATGCGGACCGGCCAGCACCGGGCTGCCGAGTTGGCGTCCGGTGAGATGACCGTTGGCGATCGCCACCACGGAGCGCGCCGGGTTGGTCAAATCGTGCAGTACCACTTCGGTATTTCTACCGACCATGCTGCCCACGGCTTCTACTACGCTGGCGAGGACTTTGAATACCAGCTGGCGTTCCGCGTCAATGGCGGGAGCCAGGGGATGATCGGGCTGAGGAGGGTGAGAGGACATGGCGCTGCTCCGGTCGCGGGAATAGCCGGACAGTAGCAAGTCGTCAGTTTTTGATCAACATAATGTTTAACAATAAACAAAATGTTTAATTTATGGTGGTTGTCGGCAGCGGGAGGGCGGGGGATAGAAAAGGCCCCTCGCGGGGCCTTGCGTTGTTTAGCGACTTTCGCTCAGGCTAATCAGCGGCAGGTCATCCCAAATCAGCGGATCCTGGCTGGTGCCACCGGAGAAGTTCCACGGGCCAGGCGTGGTGTTCAGTGGTCGATAGCTGGAGGAGAGACCGTCGAGATCCCAGGTGGTGACATAGAACTGGATGCCGTCGAGGCTGTCCGGTCGTCCCAGCGAGGCACTCGGGAAGTCAAAGTTGATGGTGCGGTTGGCCTTGTCGACCGCGATGGTCGGTGCTGGCGAGAGTGCGCTACCAAAGGCGCTGGCGGTCGCCCCCGTACTGCCATACAGGCTGTTCTGCCAGCCGAAGGCGACCACCTGGCGCTGCCAAGTGGCCCCATCCGGCATGCTGGCATTGATCTTCGGCAGCACCGTCTGTCCGCCAGACTGTCCTGGCAGGTGGATGAAGATGGTGAAGCCGACATGATCGAAGCCGTTGGTTGGCGCCCAGGTGTCGGTCACGCTGGCCATCTTCAGGCTGAGTCGGACATTGCTGCCGGCCTGGAACACCTGCGCCTGCTGAATTGACATCTGGCTGTTACTGGTATCGAAGCTGGCATCCTGCGGCAGTGAATAGGCGCCCAGCGGACCCGCGCTGCCGTTCACGCCATCGACACTGTCATCCAGCGTCTGGTTGGCCGTGTCTGGATAGGCCAGCAGGCTCTGGAACGGGATATCGGCCAGACTGGTGCCCGTCGTTGGATTGTACAGCGCCAACCGGTGCGCCAGTTGTCCGATGGCAAAATGGCGCACCGCCAGTGTTCCCTGCCATTGACCGTTGCTGTCGACGTTGACGGTGACGGCATTGGCCAGGTTACCGTCGACCACCAGCTGCAACTGGCTGTTCGGCGTACCGGTCCCGGTCAGCGGTTGATCGGCTGACAGCACCTGATCAGCCAGCGCAGTGCCGAGGGTCATGCTGCTATCGGTGGCCGGCGGCGTACCGTTCCCCTCTGCCGTCAGCAGCAGCGCGGATTTGGCCGGCAGCGCCAGCGTCAGAAGACCGGCCTCATCGGCGATCGGATCCGTGGTCAGACTGTCAGCATGCAGCTTGTCCAGTACCTTGAAGCGGGTGCCAGCGGCGGCACCGGTCGCCATCCGGTTGAGCAGCATCGGTTGGTCAGCGGTATTCAAAATGACCAGGGCTTCGGCATTGTCCAGCTTGCGGCTGTAGGCAAAGATGCCGGCGCCAGTGCTGTCTTCGGCGAGAATGTTCAGATCACCGCGCGACAGCACCGGATTGTCATGCCGCACCTGCACCAGTTGCTGGATAAACCGGTACATCTCCGACTGATCATTGAACGAGTCCACCTGCTGGCCGTCTTCACGATAGCCATCCTGGAACATGGCATCCCGATAACCGGTAAAGCCTTGCTCGGTACCTTGATAGATCACCGGAATCCCCGGCAGGGTGAGCATGGAGAACAGCGCCTGTTTGACATCGGCTTTGGTCGACTGCGACAGCAGACGAGCCATGTCATGGTTGTCGATAAAGTTGCCCAACCGGTAGGGATCCGGATACAGCTCCATCATCTTGCGCAGACGGAAGCCCAACTCGGCGGTTGGCTGTCCGCCGGCAAACACCCGGTTCATGGTCGCCTGCAGCGGGAAGTTGAGCATCGACTGCAACTCAGGCTTGGCGGTCGTGCCCAGGTAGGCAATCAGCTTGCTTTCGCCTTCGGTGTGATAGGGCGTCGAGGTCTCGAACACTTCGCCCAGACTTAAGAAGTCGTTGCGCCCGGTCTGTTTCGCCTCCTGCTCGATCCCGTCATTGGCATGGAAGAAGTCGTGGTAAAAATCGTGATCGACGTACTTCACGGTATCGACACGGAAGCCGTCGACCCCCACCTGATCGATCCAGTAGCGATAGCTCTGCTTGAGGTAGTCGCGCATGATCGGGCTGCTGGTGTTGAGGTCGTCCAGGTCCGACAGTTGATAGGTCAGCACCTGGTTCTGGTTGTTCTGATCGGCAATCGCCGGTGTCCAGTGATAGGCGGCGGCCTTCTGCGCATCGGCATTGTTGCAGTCATTCAGGTTAAGCGGATAGGGCAGGCTCTTGTTGTCCGGCAGCGCCCCGGCAATCAACTTAAAGCCCTGACACGGCTTGGCCGGATCATAGCTGCCGCTATAGGTGAAGTAGTTGCCGACATGGTTGACCACCACGTCCTGGATCAGATACATGCCGCGCTGGTGCAGCGCCTTGGACAGCGCCTGATAGTCCCCCAAACTGCCAAAGTGCTCGTCGACCTGTTGCAGATCGCGCGCCCAGTAGCCGTGGTAACCGCCGTAGTTCTGGGCCGGATCCCACCACTGGTTGGCAACCGGCGGCGTGATCCACACCGTGGTGGCACCCAGTTGCTGGATGTAATCCAGCTTCTGCTGTACCCCGGCCAAGTCGCCACCGCTGAATTTCTTTTCGCTGGTTGGGTCGAACTCTTTGGCTCCCTGGTCGTCATTCGCCGTGTTGCCGTCATTGAAGCGGTCAATCATCAGGAAGTAGACCACCTGATCCTTCCAGTCCGGTGACGGCACATGGCTGCCCGCGGTGGGTCTGGTCAGAGGTTTATCGCCATTACCACAGCCAGGAAGGGCCAGCAGCATGGCGACGGTCAGCAAGCTCAGTTGTATTGGTTGTTTCATTTTCATTATTTACCCGCCGTATTGTTACAGTCGGGTAGATTGTAAAAATGCGTTAAGAAATGAGATTAGCCATTTACGCCAACCTCTGTGCAGCGGATGCCAATATGACGAAGTGTGAGCTGACGCAAATTGTTAGCCCAGCGCTCGCGCGGCATAGCCTTCACCGTTGTTGTCTAGCCAGAACGACAGGCGCTCCTCACCGGAAAAACAGAAGTGGATGCGCTGATCTGTTCGGGAAATGGGGAGTGTGCCGCGCCACATCCAGGCGTCACCGCAACGCTGGCTGAAGAGCCGCTGCTCGTGCCACTGTTCGTTGACCTGCCAACGGGCCACCGCTTGTGGCCACGCTGTGCGTGAAAACAGGGTTACCAGCAGCACCGGATGGCCTGCGGCATCAAGGTGACTGAGCAATTGGTGACACACCGCTTCTTGCATACCCAGTAGCACCGGCGTCGACAACACATAGCCCAGCCCCGCATTGTTATCGACGTACTGCTCGCCTTTAACGCGGTATTCGATGCGAAAACGAACCGG
>JAYROM010000226.1:0-3420 GCA_041911695.1 Aeromonadaceae bacterium | reverse complement strand
GAGTTTCGGATTGAAGATTTATGCCTGGCGGCGATAGCGCGGTGGACCCACCTGTTCCCATGCCGAACACAGAAGTGAAACGCTGTAGCGCCGATGATAGTGTGGCATTCGCCATGCGAGAGTAGGACACTGCCAGGCTCCTAATAAGCGCGGACGAGGAATCGTCCTGGCGCGACGAGAAAACGCGGAGCGGTAGTTCAGTTGGTTAGAATACCTGCCTGTCACGCAGGGGGTCGCGGGTTCGAGTCCCGTCCGTTCCGCCACTACACTGAAGCCCGAGCAGAGATGCTCGGGCTTTTTGTTATCTGCAATTTATTCAACATATGCTCCGCGAGTAGTTAACTTGCATACCCTCTGCTCCATCACTTTGAGCCTCAATAACAGACATCTTTCATCTGAGGCCAGACCGCCTTCTTTGTCAGCGTTTGGCTCGCATGAACAGCCCTTTAGCATCTTAGCTCCCATACGAACGCGACCGTCCAGCTACTAGTCAGTCCTGGTGACTGACGATAGGGTTTATACCCCTCGCTCGACTGACTGCACTCTGATGAGCTGCGGTTGTAGTTGACCTGCGTATGCTGGCTGGATTGACCCTATTTCGAGGGATGAGGAGAGCATCATGGAAGCAACGACTGCTGCGGCGTTTGGGATCGTTATCTTGTGGAAAGTGTTGCGCGCAATATTTGCCCAGCGCCGCCGGAATCGCGGCGTGCGAATTGAACCGACCCATAGCAATGAAGGCAACTGGGTGCACTTTACTGATGACAACCGCTTCTATGATCAAAATGGCAGCCACTATGTGCATGGTCGCGATGAGCATCGCTATTACGACCAGAATGGTAGCCACTATTACCATGATCGTGACTGACGACCGGCACGACGAGACGGCATCTTTCTGCGGTGTGGATTGCAATTCACGCGCGGATCAGATGATATGCGGGCCTAGTTCATGGAGATGAAGATGGCCGCGCTGATCCAGGTTGATCTAACTGCTGTTCCCCTGCCGCAACCAGACCAGTTACCTGAATCGGTGCTGGCTCAGGCGGCCAACATGAGTGCCAGTCGTCAGCAGCTCTTTTTGGCTGGGCGTAGCCTGTTGGCCGCTTGGATGCAGACACAGTATGGTTGTGCCAGCCTGCCGGCATTGCAGGTGGGTGCCCATGGCCGACCTGGTTTTGTCGACCCGAACTGGCCTGATTTCAATCTGACGCACAGTGGCGATCAACTTTGGCTGGTTGTTGGGGATGGGCCCCTTGGGCTGGATATCGAGGTTCATCGTCCGCGTCAACAACTCGATCGCCTGATGGCGCATGTGCTCTCGATCGCGGAGCAAGCCTGGGTCGCTGAACAGGCCGATCCTTTGGCTGCGTTTTACCAACTGTGGACATTACGTGAGGCGGTACTAAAGGCCAATGGTCGGGGATTGGGGGCGCTTGGTCAGGTGACGGTTCACCCTGCGTCGCGCCAGTTGGCGACAGCTGCGGTGCCTGCGGGACGGATAGCGGTCGCTCAATCGGGTAATACTACCTTGGCGCTCTACCAGACGAGCGAAAACCTGACATCACCAGATGTCTGGACCTGGTTGGCCGGGGTATTCATTCCGGCGCACATTGGGTGGTCAGCGGATTGGACGGTCAGCTCGGTTGTCTGACCGCCCAGTGTCAGGTCGATACTTAGTCAGCGATGCGCAGGTAGATATGCGCACTAAATGGTGGGATCAGACCACCAGTCCCTGGCTGGTTACTACTCAGAATCAATCCCCACTCTTCGCTGACCGGCACCTGTCGGGTATGCGCGGAGAAATTCATCAACGTCAGACTTTCGTCGGTCTGCACGGCAATCAACAGACTTTCCGGGTCTCCGGCAATGCCGACCTGCTGCTTGTCGCGCGGGCCCAGTTTGCCGCTACGTTTGAGTTCGATCAGCGTTCGGTAGAACTGTAGCTGGGTCTGCCCTTCTTCGGTGTCGAGCAGGCTCCATTGCAGTTTGCTGTCCTCAAAACTCAAGCGATCATGTGGCTCACGCGGTGCCGTACCCTGATGGGCAAACTCGCGTTGTCGGCCTTCACGCACCGCTTGGACTAATGCCGGATCACCGAAATCCTCAAAGAACAGGAAGGGCGCCGTCTCGCCGTACTCCTCGCCCATAAACAGCATTGGCACATAAGGGCTAGCCATCACGGCCATGCAGGCGAGCAACGCCTTATCGCGGCCATAGGTAGCGATCAACCGGTCGCCGTGCAGGCGATTGCCGATCTGGTCATGATTCTGGCTATGTACAACATGCTCGGTGGCATGGGTCTGGCGTCCATCGGTACCGAACAGGCGACCATAGAATTTATGCTCACGCGTGCCATCCAGCACGAAGCTGTTTTGCATGGCATGGACGATATCGGCAAAGCTACCAAAACTGCTGTAATGACGGCCCTGCTCGCCAGTGAGGAAGGCAAACAACGCATGGTTGAGATCGTCATTCCACTGACTGTGATAGGCCAGACCGTTGGCGGCGGTGACATTTACATCGTTGCACAGGTGCTCGGCAATCATCAGTACCTGGCGTTGTTCGCGTTCGCCAATTGTGCGGGCCAGGTTGGTGATCTCGCGCAGGATGGAGGTCGGCGAGGTGTCAAACACCAGTGAGACGGCATCCATGCGGAAGCCGTCGAAGCCAATCTCTTCCAGCCAGTAACGGGTATTGGCCAGATAGAAGTCACGAATACCGGCGCCGTGCTCGCCATCAAAATTGATAGCCGCTCCCCATGGGGTGTCGGCCTGTTTGGTATACGGGGCAAAACAGCCGGCATAGTTGCCTTCCGGGCCAAAATGGTTGTAGACCACATCCAGAATGACTGCGATCCCGTGACCATGAGCGGCCTCGATAAAGGCCACCAGGTCGGCGTAATTGCCGTAGCTGGGCTGCAAGGCGAACAGGTAGGTGCCGTCATAGCCCCAGTTGCGTTCGCCCGGGAAGGTGGCCAGTGGCATCAGTTCGATCACCGTAATACCGAGTGCCTGCAGGTGTGGCAGGCGAGTCTGGGCGGCGGCCAGGGTCCCTTCCGGCGTGAAGGTGCCGAGATGCAATTCATAGATGATGGCATCTTCGATAGCGATACCGGACCAGCCCTGGCGGTTGACCTGTGGGACCGAGACCACGGCTGAGGCGCCATGCACGCCATCTGGTTGCCAGCGCGAGGCCGGATCGGGATAGGCGCGGCCTTCGACAATAAATTGATAACGGGTCCCCTCAGCCACCCGAGGCAAGGTCAGATGCCAGTAGCCGTCTGCAGCTGGCTGCATCGGATGCGTGCTATTGGCCAGCTGTAGGGCCAAGGCGTCGTGCTGCGGCGCGTAGACGCGAAATACCGAGCGTCCTTGATCATCCAGAAAATGTCCTACTGCTTGCATGTATCCCCCTGCCTAT
>JAYROM010000225.1:0-5827 GCA_041911695.1 Aeromonadaceae bacterium | reverse complement strand
TTAACGAAACCCTGACGGGCGCGATGCAACGCTAGGACGGCTTGCTGCTCGCTGTTCTTAATCGGCACAAAGCGCATGTTCGGTCGACTCACTGCTTCGCAGATTGCCTCGGCATCCGCCACATCGTTCTTGTTGGTTTTTACGTATGGCTTAACGAACTGCGGCGCCATCAGCTTCACGGTATGCCCCAGCCTCTGCAGCTTGTTAGCCCAGTAGTGAGCGCTGCCGCAGGCTTCCATGCCGATCAGACATGCGGGCAGATTGGTGAAGAATGCCATCATCTGGTCCCGTTTCAGCTGCTTCTTCAGCACCGTCTTGCCGCGCTCATCCACGCCATGCACTTGGAACAGGTTCTTTGCTAGGTCAATACCAACAGTCGTAATCTTCATCACGGTCGCCTCTCTGGGTCGGTGGGAATTTTCATTCGCCACTTTGGCACTACAGATGCCATTTTAGGTAGGGGCGACCATCCCATTAGCAGAGATGCACAGCACCACAGTATTATCGAGGCCAGCGGCTTCGACGTTGAAGCGGCGCACCGAGGCGGCACACACCGAGGTATCCACACTCGGGAAGATATTCAGGATCTTGCGCTGGCCGGCATAGCTCGCCAGCGCGACATCGGCCAGATCCTTGTTCACCAGCGAAAACGGACGGGCAGACTGGCCCACCAGCGGGAATGTACCGGCTACCGTGACCGGATTGCCTTGCAGGGTAACGCTCTGGCTCATGACGTGCTCCTTGATCAGGTGACAAATGGTTTGTTGTTGCGAAAACGTTAAGCAGCGTTGAGTATAAAGGCAGTAATCCCGTGCAAACACTGATGAATGGCATGGTTTTCCATGCCGGCCTGGTGATTGGCGTAGAAAGCGCCGTTCGCTGTCCTGCCCCCCCTGTCCGAGGAGATCGATATGTCCGAACTCGATATCTCTGGTCGTGCCAACCTGTTTGCCCAGCTTTCCCACTCCGCAGCAGATCCCCTGACCGCCAGCGACAGTCCATCGGCTGACCAAGCCTTGCCGCGCACACTGATCGAATTTGGTGCAACACAGAGTCACTTGCTCTATCGCGAGGCGAACCAACCGCTGGTGAGCTTTCAGTTACCGCTCGGCTATCGCCAACTTGGCCGCGGCGCCCTGCGCCAGACGCCCCCCGATCCGTGGGAGCTGGAGATGGCGATCGCCTGGGTCGAAGATCAGATCATGCCACTGGCACGCTGGTTGCATCCCGGCACCCTGCATGTGCTCTGTCCGCCATTGGCTATCCTGCGACCCAATAGCGGGCAACGGGCACTCCCGCGGGAAGAGGTCGAAACCTGGTTTCAGCATCTGGCCGCGCAGAGCGAACGCGATCCCCTGGCACATGGCTGGCCCATTCTGTCCACCGATGCGGCCGGGGCGCTGTTGATTCTGCGTGAATGGTTGCACCACTTGGGATTTACTGCGGTCCGCATCGAGTCAGAAGGGGCGCACTAGCGAGATAACCGGTGTTGCCGGAAAAAAAGTTGCACCCTTCTGGTGAGATAGTTATGTTGTGTTAGTGCGAATAATTGCGCAGTTTGACGGCTTTAGTGGTGGTTTTATGCATTTAGCTGCTACCTAAGCTGGGAAGTAGACGCATCCGGTTGTGGACTGGATGCTTCCGTGAATTCCCGTCTTGCCTGTTGCCGGATGCAGCAGTGGTTCCTGCAGATGACGCAGGGAACAGGATCAAGGCAGAACATAACCTGAGAGAGACGTTTACTATGCTGAAAAAAATTCTGATCTCCTTCCTGCTCTGTTGTGGTGTCGCCCAAGCCGGCACCCTGGATGACATTCTCAAGGCAGGTGTCCTGCGCGTCGGCTTTGATGCCGGCTACCAGCCATTTGAAATGACCGCCAAAGATGGCAAGTACATCGGTTTTGATGTCGACATGGCCAAGATGATGGCCAAGGACATGGGCGTGAAGGTTGAGTTCGTCAACACCGCTTGGGACGGCATCATTCCGGCCCTGCTGACCAAGAAGTTCGATGTGATCATGGGCGGCATGACCATCACCCCGCAGCGCAACCTGCGCGTCAACTTCTCCGATCCGTACATCGTGGTCGGCCAGACCATCCTGCTGCGCAAGGCGCTGGCCGGTACCATCAAGTCCTATAGCGACCTGAACGATCCGAAGTTCAAGGTGGCGGTCAAGCTGGGCACCACCGGTGAAGAGGCGGTCAAGCGTCTGATCCCGAAGGCTACCCTGGTGCAGTTTGAAACCGAGGAAGATGGCAAGCTGGATGTGATCAACGGTAAGTCCGATGCCTTCGTCTATGACCTGCCGTACAACGCCATCGTCGCCGCGCAGAACAACGGCAACCTGGTGCACCTGGAAAAGCCGTTCACCTTCGAACCGCTGGCTTGGGCCGTCAACAAGAACGATCCGGACATGCTCAACTTCATGAACAACTACCTGCGCCAGATCAAGGGTGACGGCAGCTACGACCGCCTGTACAAGAAGTGGTTCGCCTCCGCTGACTGGACCAAGCAGCTGAAGTAAGCCTCTGACGGGGTGGTGACAACCACCCCGTCCTGTTTTTGTGTGTTATTGGTGAGGTGAACAAGCGTGCCAACCCCCCGCCCCATCCGTCAGATGGAAAAACAACCTAACCCCCTGCTCTGGTACGGGGTGTTTCTATTTATCCTGGTCTGCATCGGCTTCGGTATCTACCAGGCTGTACAGTCCGTCAATTACACCTGGCGCTGGGAACGTATTCCGCAATACATCGTCTATCAGGCTGACCAGAAAACCATGGCCGAATTTGACGGCACCGTGGTCAGCGAGCAGGGCAAACTGCTGCTGCAAGACGACAATGACCATAGCCATCGCCAGCCGATCGCCGCACAAGGTGCCCAGGTCAGCGAAGGCGATACCGTGTTCCATGGCGATGTGCTGGATAGCCACAGCGCCTGGCAGGCTGGGCCGATTGCCATGGGCATCCTGATGACCGTCAAGCTGTCGCTGGTCTCGGGGATTGCAGCCATTATTCTCGGCACTGTCGCCGGGTTGTCGCGGCTATCGCCCAATCCTGCCGTGCGCCACCTCTCCTCGTGCTATATCGAGCTGATCCGTGGCACGCCATTGCTGGTGCAGATTTTTATCGTCTACTTCTTTATCGGTACCGTGCTCAATCTGGAGCGCTTTACCGCCGGGGTCGCCGCGCTGGCGCTGTTTACCGGCGCCTATGTCGCCGAAATCGTACGCGCCGGGGTGACCTCGATTCATCGTGGGCAGATGGAAGCTGGACGCAGCTTGGGGATGAATGCCGCACAGACCATGCGCCATGTGATCCTGCCGCAAGCGTTCAAGCGCGTGCTGCCACCGCTGGCGGGCCAGTTTATCAACCTGATCAAGGACTCCTCACTGGTGTCGGTGATCTCGATTACCGACCTGACCAAGGCCGGCCGCGAGGTGGTCAGCTCGACCTTCAGTCCATTTGAAGTCTGGTTCACCGTCGCCCTGCTCTATCTGGTGCTGACCGGTACCCTCTCCTTCCTGGTGCGTCGTCTGGAGGTGAAATATGCGCGCAGCAACTGAGCCGATGATCATCGCTCGCGGGGTAGAGAAGTTCTATCCGGGTGGAGTGCATGCCCTGCGCAATGTCAGCACGCAAGTCGCCGAAGGCGAAGTGGTGGTGATTGTCGGGCCGAGTGGTTCGGGCAAGTCCACCTTCCTGCGCACGCTGAACCAGCTGGAAACCATCAATGATGGCGATATCCATGTCGATGGCACCAGCCTGACTGAGCCGGGCGATGTGAACAAGCTGCGCGAAGAAGTGGGCATGGTGTTCCAGTCGTTCAACCTGTTCCCGCATCTGTCGGTGCTCGACAACATCTGTCTGGCGCCGCAAAAGGTACGCAAGCTGTCGCGCCGCGAGGCCGAGGATCGCGCCAAGAACCTGCTGCTCAAGGTTGGGCTATCGGACAAGGCCGAACGCTTTCCGTCCCAGCTCTCCGGTGGCCAGCAGCAGCGTGTGGCCATCGCCCGCGCCCTGGCGATGCAACCACGGATCATGCTGTTTGATGAACCAACCAGCGCGCTCGACCCGGAAATGGTCGGCGAGGTGCTGGAGGTGATGAAAGGGCTGGCCAAGGAGGGGATGACCATGGTCATCGTCACCCACGAAATGGGCTTTGCCCGCGAAGTGGCCGACCGCGTGCTGTTTATGGAGAGCGGCGAGTTGCTGGTCGACGAGGCCCCGGCGCGCTTCTTCGATGACCCGCCCTCGCCACGGCTGCAGAAATTCCTCAGTCAGGTACTGTAATCCCCGACGGCCCGCCATGCGGGCCGTTGTCATCCCGCCCGGCGCCTTCTCCCGCTTCTCGCTGCAGTCTCTCGCCTCTCGCCTCTCGCCTCTCGACTCTCGACTCTCGCCTCTCGCCTCTCGCCTCTCGACTCTCGACTCTCGACTCTCGACTCTCGACTCTCGCTTTCTCGTCTCGCATGTCTGGCGACACCTGTCGCATTTTTCAGCAGGGCACAGTGTCGAAGTAGTCCGGTTGGCGTGAAGTTTGATTATGATGAAACATGTTTGCGTTACCGCGACCCATACCGTGGACACCTATCCCTTCGGGCGTCACCGCCGCACCTACAAGGAGTCTATATGCTGCGCCCTGCTCTACTGCTGTGCTGTCTGACCCTGCCCGCGCTGGCGGCCACCACCACCATTCACCGTTGGGTCGATGCCCATGGCGTGGTCCACTTTTCGGATCAACCGACCGGCGCACCGGGCGCCGATACCATCACCGTAAACACCCCGGGCAAGGTGCAATCCGTGGCCCCGGAACCCTCACCGGTGACCACCCCGACCGCCGACCCGGTCAGCCAGATCGCCACCTTGCACACCGTCCGCCCAGCCAATGATGCCCAGATCCGGGAGAACACCGGTCAGGTGGCGGTTGAAGCCGCGTTCAGCCCGCTCCCCACGGACGGCTTCTACCTCAAGGTGCTGCTGGATGGTGCAGTGGTGCAACAGGTGGCCGACACCCTGCAAACCGAGTTGGTCAATGTGGATCGCGGTACGCACCAACTTGAACTCCAGTTGTTGGACAAAAGCGGCAAGCTCCTTGCATCGTCCGGTACCAGTACTTTCCATTTGATGCGCATCTCCGTATTGACGCGGCCCAACAAGTCCTGATCGTCGAAAAACGAACAGACACCGTGCAGTAGCGCACCAAAATGATGAAAATTAAGCACTACATTTGTGCGTAGCACCAAAAACGGGAGCGCCACGGTGAACAGGGTTACGGATCTGCCTGCACATATCCTGGATAATCAGCTGACCGCAGTCATTCTGCTCGACAGCACATTACAGGTGCACTACGTCAATCCGGCGGCTGAGCAGCTGCTGGGGATCAGCGCACGCCGCCTGCTGGCCAACCCGCTGACCCAGAGCCTGGAGTATCTGTCGCTCGATTTGGCGCGCCTGCAGGAGCAGCATCTGCTCGGTCAGGGCTTTAGCGACAGCGAAGTCACCCTGGTGGTCGATGGCGAACCCAGCCTGGTGGATGTCAGCGTGATCACCATTGATGAGCAGGACCCGGTGATGATGCTGATGGAGCTGCGCAAGGTTGATCAGCAAAAGCGCATCAGCCAGGAGTTGCAGCAGCATGCCCAACAACTGGCGGCGCGGGATCTGGTGCGTGGCCTGGCGCATGAGATCAAGAACCCGCTCGGTGGATTGCGCGGCGCGGCTCAGTTGCTGGAAAAGGCGCTGCCGGATGCCCAGTTGCGCGAATACACCGGCATCATCATTGCCCAGGCAGACCGCCTGCGTAATCTGGTTGATCGTCTGCTCGGGCC
>JAYROM010000224.1:0-18298 GCA_041911695.1 Aeromonadaceae bacterium | reverse complement strand
CAGCTTCCACAACCAGCGGTACCGGCTTGCGCGAACCAATGCGCGGATCACGTGCCGGCTTACTGCCCTTGCCCTGGGCCGAGCCTTCGGCCACCGCTTGGCGGTTACCGGCCTTCAGCCCCTTGCGCCGCGCCTCACGCTTGCGCTCACGACCGGCCTGGGCACTGTCCTGCGACTCTTTCTTCTTGAACCCGCCGACCGGACGGGAACGGGGTTTTTGCGTAACCGCCATAATACTCTCCACTTAAAACAGTCAGGTTGACCACCCCACGGCGATCAATTGTCGCGCATTGTGCCATGAAAGCCGAATTGCCCCAATATTGCCGACGAGCGCAGTGTTCCTGCATATGATGTGTGCAACATCTCCTCCGGTTGGTTATGCTGCGATCTGCCTTTCAACAGTAGACAATGACCGGAGTATTGCATGTCTGCGCCGCTTCACGTATCCAAGCCCCTGCTGGTCCTGGATGTCCTGGGCTCCCTGCTGATGCTATGGGGCCTGATTGAACATTTCGGCTGGTTGACCCTGATGCCGGCGGCCTGGCGTTTCCCATTTTACCCGGCAGTGCTACTGGTGACCGGCCTGCTGTTGATCATGCCTTATCAGTTTGCCGTGGTATTAGCCGCTTTACGTCAACGTACGCGTCAGACGCATCGTTCATAACAAAAACAGGGTCGGAATCTGTGCCGGCTGCCATACTTGGCTCATCTGGCGTAGTCATTCATGCCACTCGATCCGGAAGACAATGGAATCATGATGAAAACGAAAAAGAACGAACCGATCACAACTGAAGACATTTTGCGCAAACTGTGTCACTCCGTCACCAGCGTGCTGACCGAAGCGACCCGTCACGATATCAACTACTCGCCGATGGTGCAGCGTATCAGTAAGACCTGTCTGCGTCCGGACATCGGCTGTTTTGTGCTGTTTGACGGTGCCTTCTCCGGTCTGGTGGTGATCAACTTTACCGCCGCCGCCGCGCTTGAGGTCTACCAGAACTATCTGGTCAATATGGGCATCCCGCGTGAAGAGCTGGCCACGGTGCACACCTCGGATGAGGTCGGCAACGTCATGGGTGAGCTGATGAACCAGATCCTCGGCGACTTCACCAGCAAGGTCAGCCAAGAGCTGCACACCTCGATTAACCAGAGCCAGCCGAAAATGCTGACCCTGAACAAGCAGGTGCTGATTTCGGTCGATACCAATCTCGATCGCCCGCAAGCCCGCCGCGTCTCCTTCTATACCGAGAAGAACAATATCTTCTATATGGAGCTGGCGATGGACAAGACCGAGTTTATCCAGCTGCATGACTTCCAGCCGCACGAGCAGGTTGACCCGGATTCTCTGCTGGAAAGCATTGCCAATGGTGAGATCCCCGGCGGTGCCGTGAGTGCCAGCCCGATCAGCGAGCCCGCCAGCAATGGCCACGATGATCTACTGGCCTCCCTCGGCCTGTGATCCGCATGCCACGGTATCCCGCCCGGGACCGTGGCCTTTTTTGCCCTGCGTTTCGTGATAGCCACGCAACGTGATAGCATAGCCGCATTCGGTTGCGGCATATCGGCTTGACCGACCGCACGACCTCCCCCCTCGAGACAGGAACCTGACCGTGGAAACCCAGACCCTGAATTTTCGCAAGGTGCATTTTGTCACCAGCGCGCCGGACATCCGCCATCTGCCGGGTGCCGATGATGGTGTGGAAGTGGCCTTTGCCGGTCGCTCCAACGCCGGCAAGTCCTCGGCGCTGAACGCGCTGACCGACCAGAAGCACCTGGCGCGTACCAGTAAGACCCCGGGGCGGACCCAGCTGATCAACCTGTTCGAACTTGAGCCGGGCAAGCGCCTGGTCGACCTGCCAGGCTACGGCTATGCCCAGGTGCCGGAAGAGATGAAGCGCAAGTGGCAGGCCTCACTGTCCGAGTACCTGCAAAAGCGCGAGTCACTGAAGGGGCTGGTACTGCTGATGGATATCCGTCATCCGCTGAAAGACCATGACCGCCAACTGCTCGGTTGGGCCACTGACAACGGCCTGCCGGTGCTGATCCTGCTGACCAAGGCCGACAAGTTCAACACCAACCCACGCAAAACCATCGTGCAACAGGTGCGTCGTGATGTGCTGGAGTTTGACGGTGATATCCGCGTGGAAGCCTTCTCTTCGCTCAAGGGTATCGGCATCGACCAGTTGACCGCGGTGCTGACCGGTTGGTATCTGGGCCGTCAGGACGACACGACGGATGAGGCTGACGATGACGGCTTCGATGATCCCCTCGACCCGGATGTAGAGGCCTGATCAGCCTGCCAGGCGTGATCATCCGATCACGCCTTGGTAATAAATTTACAGTTTCTCTCATCACGCCTTCAGCCACCCGCCCCAGCTTGCTCACTCTCCTTTCGTGTTGTCGCTAGCCTACTTCCTGCTACTGTTCAAACTTTCAACAGTTATGGGCATCGACAATGAGATCTGCCGCAAATAAAAAAGCCCCGTCGTGAATCACGACGGGGCGGCTATGTAGCCCGACTATGTCAAAAACACAAAAAGGTTTGCAAGATGGAACATCTTACCTCTGTACCCTACGTCTTCACTCTACCCCCGTGCGCGGCCGACTGGCAAAGGGTTTTGTGGTAATTTTTCAAAAACAGTAGCATCTGCGGCCTGCAAGGGTTTTCAGCGTCAGATCACAGAAAAAAAAACCTCCGCAAGGCGGAGGTCGACAAAGTGGTCCAAATTTCAGCATTAGGTTAGGCAGGTAATTCCACCGAAAGTTCCCTGCCACATCGGCTTTTCGCGATAAATTTCTCTATAAAGCGTAAGGTTTTTTCACGATCGGCCCGGTTTGCATGAAATGGACTGAAATCGGTTTCATTGGGCGCCCTTGCCTCCGGCGCCCACCCTCAGTGCGCCTGCTCCCAGTTGTCGCCAACGCCGATGCCGACCTCGAGCGGCACCGCCAAGGTGGCCGCTGCCGACATCAGTTGTTGCAGCACCGGCCGATAGGTCTCGACCCGATCATTGCGGATCTCGAACACCAGTTCATCGTGTACCTGCATCAGCAGGCGGATGCTGTCTGGCTCGCAGCCCTGCATCCAGGCGGCGATATCGATCATCGCTCGCTTGATGATGTCGGCCGCGGTGCCCTGCATCGGCGCATTGATCGCCGCGCGCTCAGCTGCCTTGCGTACCGCCTGGTTGCGCGCACGAATATCCGGCAGCGGCAGGCGTCGGCCAAACAGCGTCTCAACATAGCCCTGCTGCTCGGCCTGCTCGCGGGTGCGCTCCATATACAACTTCACACCGGGATAGCGGGCGAAGTACTGATCCATATAGTGCTGCGCCTCGCTGCGGCTGATATCCAGCTGCTTGGCCAGACCGAACGCGCTCATGCCGTAGATCAGGCCGAAGTTGATCGCCTTGGCGTTGCGGCGCTGGGTGCTGGTCACCGCCTCCGGTGCTACCCCCATCACCTCGGCGGCGGTGGCACGATGGATATCCTGACCCTGGGCAAACGCCTTGAGCAGCCCCTCGTCGCCAGACAGATGCGCCATGATGCGCAGTTCAATCTGCGAATAGTCGGCGGCGAGCAGGGTATAGCCGGGTGCGGCGATAAACGCCTGGCGGATGCGGCGCCCCTCTTCGGTGCGCACCGGGATGTTCTGCAGGTTAGGATCGCTGGATGACAAGCGCCCGGTGGCGGTCACCGCCTGATGGTAGCTGGTGTGCACGCGGCCGGTCGTCGGATTGACCATCTGCGGCAGCTTCTCGGTGTAGGTCGATTTGAGCTTGGCCAGGGTGCGGTGTTCGAGCAACAGACGCGGCAGCTCGTAGGTCTCGGCCAATTCACTCAGCACCTCTTCAGCGGTCGACGGTGCCCCCTTCGGCGTCTTCTTCAGCACCGGCAAGCCCAGTTTGACGTAGAGGATTTCACCCAGTTGCTTGGTCGAGGCCAGATTGAACGGCTCGCCGGCCAGCAGGTGGGCCTGTGCCTCCAGCTCGCCGAGGCGCGCCTCGATTTGCACGGTCTGCGCCTGCAGCATCGGCGCCGAAATCAGGGTACCGGTACGCTCCATCTCAGCGAGGATATCCACCAACGGCTGCTCGATGGTCTCGTAGACGGTCCGCAGCGACGGCACGGCGCACAGCTGCGGCCACAACGCCTGGTGCAGGCGCAGGGTGATGTCGGCATCCTCTGCGGCATAGTGGGCAGCAGGCGCCACCTCGATCTGGTTGAAGGTCAGCTGACGCACCCCCTTGCCCGCCAGCTCCTCAAAGGTGGTGGTACGATAGTTGAGGTAGGTGGCGGCCAGTGCATCCATGTTGTGCCGCGTGGCGGTGCTGTTGAGCACATAGGACTCCAGCATGGTGTCATAGGCCATGCCCTGCAGTACGATGCCGTAACGCTGCAGCACATTGCGATCATATTTGACATTCTGGCCAACCTTAAGCTGGGTCGGGTCCTCCAGCAAGGGTTTGAGTTGCGCCAATACCCAGTCGCGATCCAGCTGCGCCGGCGCCCCCAGATAGTCATGCGCCAGCGGCACATAGGCTGCCTCACCGGGTGCCACGGCAAACGACAGGCCAACCAGGTTGGCCTGCAGCACATCCAGGCTGTCGGTCTCGGTGTCGAAGGCAAACAGTTCGGCAGCCTGCAGGCGGGAGAGCCAGTCATGGAAGGTCGTCTCGTCGAGCACGGTATCGTAATGGGTCTCGACCGGTGGGGCATCGACCACCCCCGGCGCGCTGTCCCCCGCTGCGGAGGCCCTGCCCTGCTCTTCAACCAGGCTGTCGATCAGGTTACGAAACTCCAACTGCTCGAACAGTGCGCGCAACGCCGGCACATCGGCCTGCGGCTTGCCAATCTGTTGCAGCGTCACCGGCAACGGCACCTCGGTACGGATGGTGGCCAGATCGCGCGACAGACGTACCACCGCTTCGTGCTCGCGGAACTTGTCAGCGAAGGTCTTGCTGCCGCGAAAACCGAGCGCCGCGACGTCATCCAACCGAGCGGCGACCTGATCGATATCGCCCAGCCCCTGCAACAACGCCACCGCCGTCTTCGGCCCGACCCCGGCCATGCCGGGGATGTTGTCGCTGCTGTCGCCCATCAACGCCAGATAGTCGATGATCAGCTCCGGCGGCACGCCAAAGCGGTCGATCACCCCCTGGCGGTCGGTGGTCTCGCCCTTCATGGTGTCCATCAGGGTGACATGTGGCGACACCAGTTGCGCCATGTCCTTGTCACCGGTACTGATCAACACATCAATCTGCTGCTCGGTGGCCTGGCGCGCCAGGGTGCCAATCACATCGTCGGCCTCGACGCCGTCAATCACCAACCGGCACAGCCCCATCGCATCTACCACCGCATGTACCGCCTCCACCTGCAGGCGTAGGTCATCCGGCATCGCCGCCCGGTTGGCCTTGTACTCGGCATACATCTCATGGCGGAAACTCTTGCCGCGCGCATCGAACACCACGGCGACCGGGGAATCCGGATACTGCTTGAGCAGACTGCGCAGCATGTTGGTGATCAGGCGAACGGCACCGGTCGGCTGACCGGCAGCGGTGCGCAAATCCGCCTGTTGCGAGGCAAAGAAGGCACGATACAGATAGGAGGAGCCATCCACGAGGATGAGGGGCGCCGGATGCGTCATGGGTCAGGTTCCACTGAAGGTTGGCAAGGTGTGCAGCATGCCATATTGCGGGGCACAGATCATCGCATCGCCTGTTGATAACTTTAACAAGGTGTGGATATCTCTGTTGAAGAAAACGACGATGCGCTCGAATCTGGTGCAAGATCGAGTAAAAGTAAAAATTTAATGCTTAAATATCATGATGTTACGGTGACTCGGATCAGGATCCAACCAAGATCCTGATCTGGGTCAATGTGGAAAACATTCGCCCTGTGCTGCGAACGTCGCCGGAAACCACGGCGCGACGAGGGAAAGGAAGGGGAAACCACCAGTGCGGCCCCGTATTTTCCGCAGTATCTCTCGCGCTGCCGTGGACTGGATCACAAAGCCGCATTCACCCTCGTTATCGCGGCGTGCGCGGCTATCAGGCTGCGTTAATCGGCGTGGCGGCCGCCCGGTCCTGACCCAGCAGACGACGCATCAGATAACGCAGTAACACCCCGTAAGCCGGGACAAACAGACCGAGGCTAATCAGCAACTTGACGCCATAATCCACGGCGGCAATTTCCATCCAGTGTGCCGCCATGAACGGGTCTGGACTGTGCCAGAACGCGATGCCAAAAAAGGCAATCGTATCCAGCAGGTTGCCAAACAGCGTCGACACCGTCGGTGCCACCCACCAGGCCGGTAACTGGCGCAGCCGGTTAAACACCGAGACATCCAGAATTTGCCCGAGCAGGTAGGCCATAAAGCTGGCACAGGCAATGCGACCAACAAACAGGTTAAACGTGGCCAATTGGGCCAATCCCTGGAAGTTGCCCTGCATAAACAGCGCCCCCAGCAGATAGGAAAACAGCAGTGCGGGTAACATCACACACAGGATGATGCGTCGCGCCAACCCCGCCCCGAAGATCCGCACGGTCAAATCGGTGGCCAGGAAGATAAAGGGAAAACTGAACGCCCCCCAGGTGGTGTGTAGGCCGAGGACATTGATCGGCAACTGCACCAGATAGTTACTGGAGGCGATAATAAACACGTGGAACAGCGACAGACGCCATAGCGCCGCGCGGTATTGGGCATTGCTCAACATTTGCTAGTCATCCTTTTTGGTGATGCGCTGGTCAGCGACAGGTATCGCTACGGGGTGAGGGAACCCGTACCACATCAGGTGGCTGTCCGGGGATCCGTTATGCGGATCCGGGATCGGAGCTGGCAAGGGGGCGCATTGTACGCCGTTTGCCGAGGGGATCAAGCCGATCACAGCCGGATCCCTGCGCCATCAAAAGAAGAAGTGACGCGCCACGCCGCCCAGCAGGACCAGTGAGCTGATCAGCAGCGGATAGAGCAGATGACTCTGCTCGCGCAGACCATAACGTTGCGCCCAGCTCACCACCAGCAGGTGCAGACTGACCAAGGCGCCGCCAAGCAGCCAGCCGGCGTGGCCATAGAGCCAACTCGGTGCCACGGCGTAGAAACAGCCGCCCAGCAGATCGAGCAGAATAAATACCAGCAAACAACGATAGCTCGCGCTAACCGGTCGGCGCGGACGGGGCAGCGTTCGTGGTATGTTATGCAACATGATGTTTTCCCTATGATAATACCAGCTACCCATGACTCACTTAGCGACCATTTGCGGACAATTCCTTACCTGGAAGCGGCAAATCTGCTTCCGCCCGCGCATCGGTCGCCTGTTGTGGGTCACGCTATGGGGGCTATGGCTACCACTGGTGGCCCGGGCCGACTGGTCACAACACGCCTGGCTGGAGATAGTCCCGCCGTTACAACCGAGCGATATCGCCGTGCGTATTGCCCACGAACGCGCGATTCTGCTGTCGCATCGTGGTTATCTGGAGAACCGTCTGCAGGCGGCCCAACCCCTGCTTCGTCTTATCGGCGAGGAAATAGAAAAACGCAGGTTACCGGCGATATTAATGTTGTTGCCGTTGCTGGAGAGTGGTTACCGACTGGATGTGACCTCGCCCAAGGGGGCAGCCGGACTGTGGCAGTTGATGCCGGGCACCGCGATGCAGTACGGCGTGCCGCTGTCGGCCAGCTACGATGGCCGGCTGGCATTACCCCAGGCGACCAAGGCGGCGCTCGACTATCTGACTACCCTGCGCGATCAGTTCAACGGCGACTGGTTGCTGGCCCTCGCCGCCTATAACTGTGGCGAGAACCAGGTGCGCAGCGTGCTGGCGCAGAGCCAACAGACCAGTTACTGGGCCCTGCCGCTGCCGGATGAAACCCGCCGCTATGTGCCGCGTCTGCTGGCACTGGGCGAACTGGTACAGCATGCTGCACGCTATGGCTTGCAACTGCCAGCCTGGGAGTCGGGCGCGACGCTGGTGGTCAACCATATGACCGGCCCGATCTGGCTGGCCGACCTGGCGCGCCGCGGCCACTGGCCGCTGTCACAACTGGAGGCGCTGAATCCGGCCTTTCGCCGGGCCCTGCTGCCGGCGGGTATGCAATATGTACTGCTGTTGCCTCGAGACCAGGCCAAGGCGCTGGCGGCTCAGCCCGCCGCCCCCGTCATCATCAAGCCGGGGCTGGATTTAACCGCAGTACCGCCACTGGTTAGCCTGCAGGCGTTGGCCGATCCGCTGGTGATTGCCCATGCGCCGCCGGCCCTCGCCGGTACCGCCGCCGTGCCGGGACTGGATCAACAAGCGCATGCGCCACTGGGGAGGACCGCATCGGCCGGCACGGCCACCGCGCCAGCGGTCAAACCGGCGCTTGACCTGCGACCGCAGCCGCTCTGGACCTCGGCTGCCACCGCCCCGCTGGCGAGCTCAGCCGCGCTCCCGCCGCTGTGGACCGGCAAGAAAAAATAGACTCAGGAGACCAACCGACAGAGGCGGGCGTAGCGACTGATCGCCATCATCAACATATGACGGTCCATCCGATACCAGCTCGCCCCGTAGAAGGTCAGCGATGGACTGACCGGGCGACGATGCAGGATCTCGCACACCAGCGGATAGGTCTTGCCCACCACTACCACCACGCGACGCGGCAGGTTGTAGCGACTAGGGGCGATAAAACCGATGCCGCCCAGGCTCATATCCTTGATCACAATCCGACCGATAAACGGGTCATACAGTACCCCGGAGCGACGCACCTCGCCGGCGATCCCGCTGGTCTGCTCTTCGAACGGAATCTCGGGATCATGGAAGTACCAGCGGGGATAGAAGCGCTTACCGGTTTCCCACGGTAGCGGACGGCTCATCGCCTCTTCATCGACGGGGAACATCTCCGCTTCGCGCTGTTCGGTATCCTGGGTCATGCTCGGGTCCAATGGTTAACGGGATGAGGAGGCCGGTAACGTCAGCTGCTGATGCAAACGCGAGACGGTGGCCGCAATATGTTGTTGCTCTGCCGGGCTCAAACTGGCCCGGTTGGCAGGCAAGGTCGTCGGCACGGGGAGCACCTTGCTCATCGGTAGCGGGGCCGCAGGCGCAAGCGCCATCGCGGCACCACTGACTGCGGCGGGGCTCGACAACGACTGACCCGCGCCCGACACCCGCGCCGGCACCTGGGTAGCGCTCGCGGCCGACGGCTGTTTGGCTGGCTCCCCGGCCGCAAACAGCGCGGCCAGTTGCGCCTCTGCGGCACTGTTCAGCATCAGCAGTTCGATACGCCGGTTGGCACTGGCGGCCGGATCATCCGGCAACGCCAGCGCGGTATCCCCCATTGCCACCACCTCGGCCACATGGTTGTCCGGCAGCCCGCCGGAGACCATCACCCGGCGCGCCATCTGTGCGCGATCGCCCGAGAGCTCCCAGTTGGTATAGTTACCATCCGGATAGGGCACGCTGTCGGTATGGCCGGAGATCATCACCCGGTTGTCGACTTCGGCCAGCACCGGCGCCAACGAGCGCAACAATTGATGGAAGAAGGGACTGATGCGGGTACTGCCGCGCGGGAACATCTGCCGCTGGTCATCATCGCGGATCTGGATGCGTAGCCCCTGCGGCACCAGCTGCAGCGTCAGGTTGTCGCGGGTCTCCAGCTGTTGGGCCAACTTGTTGATCATGTCGGCCATCAGCCGCATCTGTTCCGGGGTATTGAGCTTGCCATGCAGCGATTGCCCCTTGGTCCCGGCGGGATAGCGCCGCTGCTGGTCACGATGGTAAACCTCATTCGGCGGTGTCCGTGTGCCCTCGGCGGTATAGGCCGGGGCGACCTCTTCCAGCACCGACGGCTTGCCCTCCAGATCAATCGGAAACGGACTGTTGCTGATATCGAACGGGTTGGCCTCTTTATCCAGCACGCTGTAATCACGCAGCCGGGTGGCCAAGATTTTGCGCTCATCCTGGCTGGAAACCGCCAGGATCCACAGCACCAGGAACAGCGACATCATGGCCAGGGTGAAGTCGGCAAACGCCACCTTCCAGGCGCCGCCCCCCTTGCTGCCATGGCCGCCCCGCGTGGTGCGCTTGATGATGATCTGTTCAGGTTGACGCATTACATGGCCCGGTTAGTGACCCACTCTTCCATATCGACAAAGCGGGGTTTGATGTTGGGTTCCATGGTCTTGCGTCCGGCATCCACCGCCAGCAGCGGCGACTTGCCGCGCACATGGGCATGCAGGATGGCGCGCACGCATTCGAGCATGGCCGTACGCCGGCGCACCAGCCCTTCCATGGCGCTACTGGCCGGCTCAAGCAGGCAGTAGCACATAAAGATGCCGACAAAGGTACCGACCAGCGCGGCGGCGACGTGCACGCCGATACCGGACAAGGGGCCGTCGAGTTTCTGCATGGTGATGATGATCCCCATCACCGCCGCCAGAATGCCGAAGCCAGGGAAGGCCTCACCGGTTCGATGCAGCGCATGCGCCGGCTTGAGCATGTCCTCCTGCATCACCGCGATCTCCTGCTCGAGCAGGGTATCGAGTTCATGCGGCGCAATCTTGCCCATGCTCATCAGGCGGAAGTTGTCGGTGATGAAGGTCAGCAGCAGCGGGTTCTCCTCCACCAGCGGATAACACAGAAACACCGAACTCTGGCTCGGTGCCTCGATATGCTCGTCCAGCGCCTTCAGCCCCTTCATGCGCACCTCATCCAGCAGGTGGTGCATCAGGGTCAACAGCTCACGGTAAACCTCGCCTTCATCGGGATGTTTGCCGATGATCGCCTTGAGCTGATCCTTCATCTCCAGCAACACCTCTTTCGGGTTGCCGATCACCAGCGACCCCATCCCCGCCCCGAGGATGATGATCATTTCCGACGGTTGCCACAGGGCAATCAGCTTGCCACTGGCCATCATAAAACCGCCAAAGACACAGACCAGCACCATGCCGATCCCGATCAATATTTGCATGCAGGCTCCTTACAGAAATTCCGCCAGACGGCTGTTCAGACTGCCCAGGCACTGCTTGTGCAGTTGACAGACCCGCGACTCGGTCAGATTGAGCACCAGCGCAATCTCTTTCATGTTCAGCTCATGCTGGTAATAGAGCGACAGCAGCAACTGCTCGCGCGGCTCGAGGGTGGCCAGAATTTTCTGCAGGGTGAGCTGCAGCTCGAGGTGGCCAAAACTGCCCTCCTCGGCCCACTCGCCGGCGGACTTCTCCAGCAACGCCTCGAAGCTGTGCATCGCCTCAGCCTGGCTGGCATAACTCAGCTCACGCACCGTGGCCACCGGCACCCCCAAACTGACCGCCAGCTCACTCTCACTGGGCATGCGGCCTAGCGTGTTGATGCGCTCGCGCACATGGTGATTAAACTCATTGGCCTGCTGACGGAGCTGGCGCGGTCGCCAGTCCTGACGGCGTAACTCATCCAGCATGGCGCCACGAATGCGCTTGAAGGCGAAGAACTCGAACTGCTCGTCCGGCTGGCCATAGCGACGCAACGCTTCAAGCAGACCGAGCAGGCCAATCTGCTCCAAATCCTCGCGGCCGACCACACTGCCCACCTGGCTACGCAGATGGCTGGCCGCCCGCTTGACCAGATGCAGATATGGCATCAGCAACGCCTGCTCTTCTCGCGGCGTCCAGGCACTGACCGGAAAACTGCCGGTCTCGGGCTCCCACTGCATCTCTTGCACGTCCGCTCTCCTTGCCTGCTACTGCACGACAACCTTGGTGATCAGCACATCGTCTAACGCGGCGGGCTCACCATAGTTCTGAATGGTGGCGCGCAACTTGTCGGCAATCTGCGCCTGCAGCTTGTCCAGCTGGTGCAGATCCGCGCTGACCTGATCGCGATTACGCTTGCTGAACAACTGGATCACGGCATTGCGCATCACCGGCGTCAGGCTGTCATACACCCCGATCTGCGACGGATCATGGGTGACCAGCGACAGCTCCAGCATCAGGTAATGCAGGCCGTCATCGCTCTCCAGAGTGACCACAAACTTGTCCATCGCCTTGAAGATCGGCTTGTTACTGAGCGCCGGCTTGACCGGCTGTTTATCAAACCACTGGCCATACAGCGGAGAGCTCGCCACAAACAGCAAGGTGCCACCGACACACAGGACAGCCAGCAACAGGCCACCCAGTACACACCCCAACAGAAGACGCTTGTTACGGAACATGTCGATCCTTCCTCGTTACACCAGGGTATCCAGCCAGCTCTGCCGGGCCGACTGACGGCTGGTCGCGGCCCGGTCGTCGGTCGAATTCTCAACGACGCCATTGCTGCTCACAGCCTCTTCTTCTTGCTGCCAGGCGGCGCTGTTCTGCCCGTCCTGGCGATAATTGATTTCGACCTCCACCCCGGCGCCGTATTGCGGGATCAGCACCTGACGCAACTGATCGCGGCTCTCCTGCAAGGCATCGCGCAGGGTGGCATTCGAGGTGTGAATCTGTACCGACAGCCGATCCCCCTCCTGCTGTACCGAGACCTCCAGCCGGCCGAGCTGGGGCGGGTCAAGACGGATGGTGGCAGTCTGCTGCTGGCTGTCGGCCTGCATCCGTACCCGGTCGCCAAGCGTGCTGACCAGCTGTTGCGACCAACTCTGCTGATCGCTGTCCAGCTGTAAGGTCTGGCTGGCGGTCTGATTGCTGGCCCCCAGGCTGCTGTTCAGGCTGCTGAGCAGCGCACTGCTGTCTACCTGGCTGCTGGTGACATTGGCCGCATGCGGACTATTGGTCGCCGGATCACTGCCTGTCGCACTCGCCGGCACTGCGGTCGAGGTGTTCGACCAGGCCGTCAACAGGCTATTGGTCAGCGCCCCCTCAGCGGTCGCGCCGAGCGTGCTGCTGACGGGCATTTGGGTTGCGGTATTGGTGATCTGGGCCGCGCTCAGCACAGCGGCGGCGCTCAGGCGTGCCGCGGTCAGATCGCTGCCGCTATCGCTGGTCAGCACGCTTTGTGCCGTGGCGGTCAGCCACGACAGCGTCGAGGCCGCCGAGCTGGTCGCGGTACTGGCCGACAGACTGGCGGTCGAGGAGGTGGACGTCGTCGTATCACTGCTGCGGCGGTGCGGCACCGGCTGCGCCGTCGCAGAACGGGTCACACTACTCAAGGCGTTGGCCAGCACGCTGTTCAGACTGCTGCTGGCGGTCGCCAGCGCACTGGTGACCGCCGCGGTGGCGCTCAGCGCCGCGGAGGGCGACACCGCCACACTGCTGGACAAGCAGGCACTGCCCGGCACAACCGCACTCGGCACGTCGCTGGCAGCGGCAGTCTCCGGGCTGAACGCCAGCCACGGCGCCAACAGTTGGGATAACTCGGCACTAAAATCGCTGGGGGGAGACAACGACGCCTGCGGGGTCACACCGGCAGACGCGGCCGTGCTGTCGCCAAGGCTGGCCGGTTCGGCAAGACTGGCCTGCAGGGTACTCAAGGCGGTCGCCAGCGTGGGGGCCGCCGTCAGGGACGCGTCACTGGCCAGCGCAAAAAAGGCGCGCATACTGCTCCAGTCATCCTGCGCCAGATCCGAAGCCGCCGCGCTGTCGCGCTCAGTGGCGTCGGCGTCGTCCTCATCCGGCTGCTCGTCGGTTTGCGCGTCGGTCGTCAATGGTGCCGATTGCTCGTCCTGCAAGGTGAAGGCCGTCGACGATTCATCGTCAGCGGGTTGCTGGACCGAATCAGCAAGGGTCGCCGCGCTCAGGGTGCTGGTAGCGTCCAGTCGCGTCAGTGCCATCCCTGACTCTCCTGATAGGCGCGCAGCCCTTCGCGGTTCATGCGCATATGCTGCATGGCGCGCTCCAGCTCCTGACTACGTGCCGACATCTGTTGCCAGGCCAGTTGGTGCAACTGTTTGAGCAGGTGTAGTTCACGCACCAGCGCGCTGCGCAGTGCCGGGTGACGGTCCAGCTCCGGCAACTGCTGGGCAACCTCGCGGGCCAGCGGGCCCATGGCCTGCCAGTCCTGACGATTAATTAATTGGCTCATCAGCGGGATCCAGCGGCGTAGCTGCTGATGCCACTGCTGCAACCGGTGCTGGCCGGATGGCGGTTGGTGCGTCATGTGATCCCGATCCCCTGCAACAAGCCCGCCATCGCGCTCAGCAGAGCGGAAAGCGAAGGCGGCGTTTTTTTACCTGAACCGTTGCCATCGCAATCTGCGTGCCAACATTGTTTCTCTTTATTTTTCAAAAAATTACAGATATCAAACGTGCACAGCGGAAGTAACCTTTCCGGCTTTTTATACGCCTGCGGAAACGTCGCTGACCTAGCTCACGCGCTGGGCAAAACCCTGCCACCCCTCGCGGATATTGCCCATCAACTTGGCCACATGGCGAAAACCGTCGACATCATTGCGCAGGCTGGCCTTGAACAGGTGACGACCGCAAAACGCGTACAGCTGGTGCAGATTTTCCGCCAGCGGGCCACCGCTCTGTCGGTCCAGCGAAACATCCAGTCCGCCCAGGATGCGCAGACACTTCTTGATGCTGGTGCCCTTGCGCTCATAGTTGCGGGCCAACAGATGGCCCTCGGCGCGCGCCAGTTCGTCCATCAACCCATCCAGCAACATCAGCACCAGTTGTGCCGGGGAAGCCGTGGCCGCCTTGACCTGGATCTCCGACTGGCGGTAGGCATCGTATCCGCTGTCATACATGGACTTTTTCCTTCTTACATAATGGGTTACAACAAGCTGGCATTACTTTCCAGCGTGGCCATGGTGGCAATCATCTCGTTAAACTGGGCCAGATAACGGTTGTAGAGCTTGGTCATCTTGGTGTCCCACTTCTCTTGCCGGTCCTCGACGCTGTCGAGGTTGTCTTCGGCACTTTGCAAACTGGTCGACAGAATGCCGCCCGTCTTGGTATAGGGATCAAGCAGGTCATCGAACGCATCGAAGATGCCGCCGTCATCGCTGAATACCGTGTTGAGAATGTCCGGGTCGTCGGACAGCGCCTCTTCCAGGGCATCGGTATCCACAGACAGCGTACCGTCGCTGGAAAACTCCAGACCGATATCCGCCAGCGACATGCCATCCGGCAAGGCGCTACGCAGGGTACTTTTCAGGCTGCTGATCAGGCTACGTACCGAGGTATCTCCTTCCAGATCCCCGCCATCCTCGTACAGGCTCTTCAGCGAGGAGACCAGACTGTTAAAACCGCTGACCACGGTGTTCAAATTGGTCTCTACCGTGTCGGTATCGGCTTCCACCACCAGGTTGATCGGGTCATCGGTACTGCTCTGCTTTTTCTTCAGCGTGATGGTCAGGCCGTCGATCACATCCTCCAGCGTGTTGCTGGACGAGGTAATGGTCACCTTGTTGGTGGTACCGAGCTCGATCTCGGCATCCTGGGCCGCGCTCAGCAGGGTCAGGCCCTGCATCGCTGTCTCGAAGGTCGAGATGGTGCTGTCACTGCTGACATCGCCGGTAGTGGTCACGGTGCCGCTGGCATCGCTGCTGATCACGGTACCGCTGCTGTCGGTGTACGAGAGGCTGCTGACCCCGGCCTCTTCACCGGAATCATCGCTGGTAAACATCAGCAGCACACTGCTGCCACTCTGCACCAGGCTGGCGGTGACCCCGGGATTGTCCGACGCCTTGTTAAACGCCGAGACCAGGTCCGCGACCGTGGCTCCGCTTTTCAAGGTGGAGAGATCCAGTGACAGGGTGTCATCACCCACCGTGACCGACAGGGTGCCGGAAGTGGGCACCGTGGTGGTCGACGAGCTAAAGGTCATCGCTGACTGGTAGGTCTGCGCCAACTGGGTCACCGTGATGCTGTACTGGCCGGTGGCCGCGGTACCATCTGAGGTGGCGGTAAAATAGTCTTCATCACTGACCGAGGTAGTCTGGGCAGCCAGCGAGTTGTCATCCGTCCAGGTGTCGAGATTGTCCTGAAAGTCTTCCAGCAAGCTATCCAGACTCTCCAGGCCGCTGACCTGGGTGGAGTACTTGGTGTATTTGGCGGACAACATTTCGTCAATGCCAGCCCGCTCTGCAGCCACCATGGCACTGGCCAGTGACGCGGCATCATAATCGTTATAGGACATGCGAACTTCTCCGTTGAACCATCCTTGATCGGGTACTTATCCACCTGTTACCGACCCCGGCGACATGCCGGGGCCGGTGTCTGTCATTACGACAGCAGGTTCTTGATCAGGCTCTGCGATTCGCTGACCGAGCTCAGGACCGAGATACCGGCCTGTTCCAGCAGCTGTTGCTTGCTCATCTCGGAGGTTTCCGACGCATAGTCAGCATCCATGATGTTGCCGATCGCGGTGTCGGTGTTTTCCTGCATGTTGGTCAAGTTGTCGGAGATGTAGTCCAGACGGTTGACCGAGGCCCCGACCGAAGAACGAACATCACTGATATTGGTCAACAAGCTATCCAGATCATCAATGGTCGAGCTGGCAGAGCTGGACGAAGCCAGTTCGGTCCCAGCAGTAGCTGCTACCGCTGCAACAGTACCGTGAGCAGCAGTGGCCGCAACATAGCTGGCGGCTGAATCAATTGAAGTACGGATATCGCTCAGCCCAGAAGAGATGTTGACACTCAGCGTTTCACTGGACGATGCCCCAACTTGGAAATTAACCGCAGTTGCCGCCAACAGACCGGCACCAGAGGTAGTTACAACTGTTCCAGCAGTGGTGGTGGTGCCCGCAGACATCAGGTCAGTTCCGCCAAACGAGGTATTGTCCATCACACTGGTCAGCTGTTTTGACAGGTCGTCGTATTCGGTCTGCATCGCGGAGCGATCATCATCCGAATAGGTATCGTTCGCCGCCTGGGTAGCCAAGTCCTTCATACGGCCGACGATATCAACCATGGACTCCAAAGCACCATCTACCGTAGACAGCATGGAGGAGGCATCTTCAACGTTGTCCTGGGCTACGGTGATACCGTCGCTCTGTGCCTGCATACGGGTAGCGATGGACAGACCGGCCGCATCATCCGCAGAGGAGTTCACGGCATAACCGGTGGACAGTCGTTCCATGGACGTCGTCAGCTTATCGTTAGCGGAAGACAGCGAGTTCTGGGTCACCATGGAGGCGAAGCTGGTTTGAATTGACAAAGACATGATTAATCTCCTTAGGGTTATCGCTGCAGCACGCAGCTGACATTAGTAAACAGACGACCCCTTCGAGAAAAAAATAAAGCCCTGCTGACATTTTTTATTACTCGAAAAAAAATATGCCCAGGATTTAATTTTTCTATGAATCTGGTCGCTACTCACCGCTAACGGCCTGTTGTGATTTTCTGGCTGCATTCATCTCGAGGAGAACCAGCATGTCTGCAAATGCTCTGTCAGCTTGGCGCCATCCGGATACCAGCCATGCAATCCAATGGCTCAAGGATGCCGTATCCCTTGCCAAGGACGGTCGACTTGATGCGGCCATACACCCGCTGGAAAAATATATAAAGTTAAAGCCGGATCACTTCGAAGCCATTCATCTACGCGCAGAAATTTTATTAAAAAAAGACGACTTTGATGGAGCCATTAAAGGGTTCACTCATGCCATCCAGCTCAAGCCACTGAATGGATTACCTTATTACAACCTAGCGCAGACCCTGCAAAAAAAAGGCAACAACAAAGAGGCCCTTCGACTGTACAACATGGCGTTAGAGCTCAAATTCGAGCCATCCATTACCCTGAACGGAATGGGCATTGCATTACGCGATTTAAAAAGAACCGACGAAGCCATGTCGGTATTTAATCAACTCATTACACAACATCCCGATTACTTGCCTGGCTATATCAATCGTTGCACAGTATTTTTGCGCCAACATCAGCTAAAAAAAGCCATTGCTGATTGTGATACAGCGCTAGGCATTAACGAAAATTATTTGGATGCCTGGTATAACAGGGGATTCTGTTTCGGCGAATTACTTGATTACCAGGAGGCTCATCATTGTTATCATCAGGTCTTACTGAGAGATCCGGATAATAAAAAAGTGATGTTTGCCATGGCATTGATAAAATTAGCGCTCGGCGACTACGCAAATGGTTGGAAAGAATATGAGGTTCGTTTTGACGATACCAGCCTCGGCTTAAAAAAGCCTGCCATCCAGCACGACGTATGGGATGGAAAAACACCGCTATGTAGTAAACGGGTGGCAGTCTATATTGAACAGGGGCTTGGCGACATTTTGCAATTTTGCCGCTTTGTGCCTCGCCTAGGGAAGGTGCGAATAAGCGGGGAAATTCTTCTCGGCTGACTCAGTCATTTCATTTTTTCCTGTTTGAGCCGTTTTTTTCTCCCGTAAATGCCTTGAATGAGCCTATTTAGACCGTTTCTTCTCCATTTAAGGCGTTATT
>JAYROM010000223.1:0-2041 GCA_041911695.1 Aeromonadaceae bacterium | reverse complement strand
TGCGGCTGAGCATCAGCAGCTGTCTGGCGTTTAGCGACCACCACCACCGGTTTAAGCAGTGTGTCGTCAGCTGCCCAGGCGCTCTGTTGACCCAGCGCTAACGACACGCAAAGAAATGAATAGGTAAACCGCGAGGTAACTGGTGCAGAGGAATTCAAATGGAAACAAGACATAAGCGCGACCTGAACATGACAGAAGAGATAACAGGCGGCGATTATACACATTTCAATTGTTATTGCGAATCGGTCGCATTTGCGATTGTTTTGTGAGCGACCTCATAGAATGACAAACCGGTTTACCCCCGTTGCCACGCGACAACGGGGGCTGGGTTCATGTGCTTGATGGATTAGTCCAAATCGCTGGCTTCATGGCGTTCGGCGACCTTGTCACCCTCGCCGTTAACACGGTTGACCTTGCGACCGCGAATCACTGCCGGCCGGGCGGCAATCTCCGCGGCCCAACGCTGGACATGCGGGTAATCCTGCACCGACAGAAACGCGGCGGCGTTATACAAGCTGCCGGCGACCAGTTGGCCATACCAAGGCCAGATGGCGATATCGGCAATCGTGTAGTCATCCCCGGCCACATAGCGACGAGTAGCCAACAGACGATCCAGCACATCCAGCTGGCGTTTGGTCTCCATCGCATAGCGATTGATGGGGTACTCCAGTTTCTCTGGTGCATAGGCGTAGAAGTGGCCGAAGCCCCCGCCGACAAACGGCGCCGAGCCCATCTGCCAGAACAACCAGCTCAAGGTCTCGGTGCGGGCTGCGTGATCTGTTGGCAGTAAAGCCCCGAACTTTTCCGCCAGATAGAGCAGGATGGCGCCGGACTCGAAGACGCGCACCGGCTCTGGGCCGCTGCGATCCATCAATGCCGGGATCTTGGAGTTCGGATTGACCTCGACGAAGCCGGATGAGAACTGATCTCCCTCGCCGATTCGGATCAACCAGGCATCATACTCGGCACCCGTGTGGCCCAGCGCCAGCAGCTCTTCAAGCATGATGGTGACCTTGATGCCATTCGGCGTCCCCAGCGAATAGAGCTGGAGCGGATGGCGGCCAATCGGCAGCGCCTTGTCGTGGGTTGAACCGGCAACCGGACGGTTGATCGCAGCAAACGGACCCGCAGCACTGGCGGGTGGTGTCCAGACAGCGGGCGGAACATAAGCACTCATGCGGCACTCCTTGGCATTTCAGCAAACGAGGGATATGGCAGGGCCAACCAGACCACCACCAGCGCGATGCTCTGGCACCTTATCGGAGGGCTGGCCGACAAATCAATGCACGGGCCACAAGTCATTATTGTAAAAAACGCAGCAATAACCGGTGACGCCGCAGCGGAACAGAGCGAATGCCGCAGGCGGCCATCACTTGCGGTGTCGATTGAATCATGATACCCCTGTTTAAAGGTTGAAATGTCGTTTTATAAAAATCAGTAAAACCGCACATTTCTCCTGTCTACGGAATGATTCATCACCTTCAGGGATAGAGAACATGAAAAAACATTTGCTCGTAGTGGCCGCTTTGGTATCGGCCACACTGCTGTCACCGGCTCAGGCCAAAGAGTGGAAGACCCTGCGTTTCGGCGTCGAGGGCGCCTACCCCCCCTTCTCATTCGTGACCACATCCGGTGAGTTGAAAGGTTTCGATATCGATATCGCCAATGCCCTGTGCAAACAACTGCAGGCCAAGTGTGTACTGGTGCAACAGGAGTGGGATGGCATGATCCCCGCCCTGCTCACTCGCAAATACGATGCCATCATCGCCGCGATGTCGATCACCGAAGAGCGCAAGAAAAAGATCAATTTCACCGACAAATATGCTGACCTGCCAAACCGCTTTGTGGTGGCCAAGAACAATCCGCTACAACTGACCAAAGAGGGGCTGGCGGGCAAGAAGATTGGCGTCCAACGGGCGACCACACATGAAAAATACCTGATGGACAATTACGGTAACCAAGTGACCATCAACCGTTATGGCACCCCGGATGAAGCCTTTATGGACCTGAAAGCCGGCCGTGTTGATGCCCTGCTGGCCGG
>JAYROM010000222.1:0-3150 GCA_041911695.1 Aeromonadaceae bacterium | reverse complement strand
TTCGTTTATCGAGCGCCAGCTGAACAAGCTGAGTCTGACCCTGCCGGCTGACGGCCCGCAACCGGTCTGTTCGGTCAGCGAGCAGTTTAGCGAATATTGGCGCCACCTGGTCTGTGCGTTGGGTGCGGTACTGCCGGTGATGTTGCCCCCGGCTGGCGACGCCCCGCATGATCTGGCGCTGTTGGCGCAGTGCAATCCGCTGGATGCGCGGATCTGGGTCGGTGACGACGAGAAAGAGAACAAAGCGGCGGGCGAGGGGGAGACTCCGGCGATGGACTGGCGCCACCGGACCCTGCTCGATGCGCTGCTGCACCCTTGTCTGAAAGGGGCGGCGACGGTGATAGAACGCGCCTACCAGACGCAATGCCAGCTGGCCAGCCATGCCTGGCTCACCCAATTGGCCACCGAACAGCAGATTGAGGATGCGCGGCTGACCGATCTGCTGGCCGGATTGACCGGTGAAAGCCTGTCCATGCCGTCGACCGACTGGCTGCATCAAGGCGAGCAGCTGGCCAGCCAGCTCCAGCAACTGGCGACCCTTAACCAGCGCCGTCCGGTGCTGGATGGCTTTGATCAGCAGTATGCCTTTAGCGAGGAGTTGCTGACCTTCTGGCAATTGCTGGGCCCGCTGTTGCTGGGCTTGCAGAACAACGCGGGTGCCTATGCCGCGGCCAGCAGTGCGCTGCAGCAGCAACTGGCACAACTCACCGGACAGCATGCCGCGCAGCTGAATGCGGGATTATTGGATCTGCTGGGTCAATTGAACGCGGCGATGGCGCAAGCGCGCCCCGAGCAGCAGGGTGGCATCTTGTTGCAGGTGATCAACGGCTGGCGCGATGCGCTGGCACAGGAGCGTGAGGCGTTGCGCCTGCAGGCGCAGCATATCGACGAGCAACATGCGCGTATGGCGCAGCAGATGGCCGAACTCCAGCAACTGGGTCGCCTGTTAGAGGCACCAGCGGTCCGCGGTCAGGCGCAGGACGCCGGGGAAGAAGATGAACTGGACGAATCGCTGTTGATCCAGCTCAGCGGCGCCAAGCAGGAAAAGAGCCAGCTCAAGCAGTTGGTGGAAGAGAAAAACCGCGAAATCAAACGCCAGCGCGAACAGATTAAGCGTTACGAGCGGATCGCCAATAAGCAAAAGAGCCGCGAGCAACCTCGGCCGGATCTGGTGGTACCGGGCTTTAGCCATCTCGACGATCTGGCCGATGCCCTGATCAGCACCCTGCCGAATGACAACATCCCCGCCGTGCTGCAACTCAGCGAGCGCTTTAGCCAAGGGCGCCTGCGGTTTACCAGCGAGGCCTACCAGAGCGCCAGCCTCTACCTGCGTAGTGAATACAGCGGCCGGGATCTGCTTTCGTTCCTGCTGAAACTGGCCTTCGACTATCTGCCACGTTATCAGGAGGGCGGCGACAACTCGGCACGCCATGTCTTCGGTGATGCCTACTCCGCCAGCGAATCCGATACCGTGATCCGCAGCGAACGCCTGAAAAAGATGCGCGAATTCAGCATCGACGGCCGTCAGGAAACCGTACTGTCGCACCTGGCGGTCAATCGCCACCTGCGCATCTATTTCCTGGTGCAAACCGACCATATCGTTGTGCCGTATGTCGGCAAGCATCTGGAATGCGCGACGAGTAGTTGATGGGGCAACACATGCAAGTCAGAGGTTGACTTACTGAGGTTTGAATGAATCCATGTTTCTGTTTTTAAAAGAATTTTCCATTGCCCTCTAGATGGATTTGTCGCCGGGCACTCAGTTTCTTAACATTATTTAACGCATGATGCTTCGCGCGGGAAAATCATAACCATAGAGGGAATCATGCAGAAAATAGTAGCGTTGGCTGCGGTGTGCTGTTTGTGCGCCTGTGCATCAACATCCAACAGTGTCCGTGGCAATTCGGCGGCGGATGAGGTTCTGAAAACCGATACCTATCGTATGTTCAGTGCAATTGCAGCAGCAAAGATGAAATGCGAAAAAATCGACTATGCAGAGGTTACTGCCAGCGAGGTTACCAACCAAATAGCCAGTGAGACGTGGGTTGCTCACGGCTGTGGCAAATCATTGCCCTATGCCGTGACGTTTGTGCCCTCTCTTGCCGGGGGCTACAGCTACCAGATTCGGTTGCAATAATGAAAGGCCCCTGCCGATTTCGGAAGGGGCTTTTTATTTTGAGCGTTAAAGGGAGTTCATTTTATTTAGCCTGTCTGACAAGCGCTGGCTGAATGAATGTGAATTGGCGGCAATCGGAAATCCGATGTTGGTAAAGGCGCTCACCTTCCATGATCAAGACTCGCTGGGGTGCTCAACCTGACCAGCCGCCAGTGCTATGCTGGCGTTTTGCGGGATGCAGGAGTCGTTGGGGTGGCACTGACCTTATTTATCATCGGTCGGGATGACTGGCAGCGGGATGGGCCGTTGCATGAGGTGTTGATCCCGCTGCTCGCTGATCCGCAATGGCGAATTGTCTGGGAAGACCCAGCGGCGCAGTGTCTATATCACATCCAGCGACTTGGCTGGCTGGGCGCGCGGGGCAAGCAACGGTTGACGCGGGCATTCCAGCTGGCATATGCCGCATTCAATCCGCGCTATGCCTGGTTTATCTATAGTCGACGGCATCTGTCTATCACTGAGCGGGCGCAATTTTTACGCCGCTGGTTGCCGCGTCGCTGTCGGCCGCATGAGACGGTGATCCTGTCGCGCTCGGCTGGGGGACGGTTGGCGACACTGAGTGCTGATGCGCTGGCACTGCGCGGGGTGATCTGTCTGGGCTATCCGTTCCGGCATCCTGAATGTGCGGATGAGCCGGCGCGATACCAGCACTTGGCGACCGTACAGACGCCTTGCCTGATATTGCAGGGGACAGAAGACGTCTATGGCCGGAAGGGACGGGTAGATGGTTATCCGCTAGCACCAGCTACGCAGTTGCAGTGGGTTGCCACCGACCATGACTTTCGGCTTCCGGTGCAGGGCGTGCAGACGGTGGCCGACACTATCCGCCACTGGATAGCGCAATTACCGGGCTAGACAGTCCCCGAGCCGCCGTCTAGCCCGCTTATCTCGAATCCGTGTCTGGATGACCGCATCCTGTTTGATGGCAGGATGCGGTGGTCGGGTCAAAGAGACTGATCGGCGGGAATTGGCAC
>JAYROM010000221.1:0-1576 GCA_041911695.1 Aeromonadaceae bacterium | reverse complement strand
TGTACTGTTTCCAGTTGCTGATCTTGTGCTTGGACTTGCCCATCTGGCGCTCCCGGTGGTGAACCTAAGAGATCAGATCACCAAACTGCGGGATAGTTCCCTGATTTGAGCAACAACGCCATGCAGAGGGGCACCCAGATGAATGGTTCTGATCGTCACTAAACCCCTCACCCCCCGCAATCCTTCGGCAAAACACGTCTATTTACCCTTGGTTTACGCCCCTGTCGGCATACTCGGTCGGTCATCCCCTTGCCACCGCGCAGCACCACCCGACAGGAGCCATTATGGCCGTTACCGTTCGTCATAGCCTGAAGACCGACCTCTATTTGGGGTTGCCGCCGTCGTTATTGAAGCAGGATGGCGAGCGCTTGATCTCCTTGCTGCGCATCCAGGGGCTGGACCAGCAGGTCGCGCTGGTGGAAAAACAGGCGCCTGAGCTCTTCAAATCGTTATCCAGCCGTTACAACACCTTGCTGACCGGCCGGTTCGCCAGCAGCAATACCCATCGCATCCGTCAGGCGGCCCCTTACCTTATCTGGTCGATGCTGAATAACAGCACGCAGGTGGTGCAGCAGGCCTATGTGCGCAGCGAGCTACCGCAGGGTGGGGCTTCGCAGGGCCATTCGCTGCAGCGTCGCGACCTGCCCGATGCCCCTGCGCTGGGGTTGCCGCATCTGGTGATTCTGGACTGGCTGGGTTATCTCGATCTGCCGGCGCGCCAGTTCGTCGCCACGCGGCCGTGGCTGACCATCTGGGATGGTGCCAACGCCTATCGCCGCTTGCTCGAACGGCAACAACTGACCAGCCAGCCGCAGTGCAATATGTCGCTGGGGATCTATTCCGCCCATTGGCCCTATCTGGTGCAGGCGACCCTGCTGCTGGCCGAGCAGCTGGAGCAGTGGACCACGCTGACGGCCGAGGAGCAGGAGCGCTGCCTTGAAGTGCTGTGGGCGGTCAGCTTGCTGATCCCGAATTCGACCTCGTTGGTCCGTTTTTATCAGCAGGGGTTCCTGCAGCAGGCCTTTTTGCTGGATGAGTCCGTTGCGGCGGAGATCGAGGCCCTGATTGCCGCACAGTTCGGCTTGCCGGCCGATTCGTTTATCGAGCGCCAGCTGAACAAGCTGAGTCTGACCCTGCCGGCTGACGGCCCGCAACCGGTCTGTTCGGTCAGCGAGCAGTTTAGCGAATATTGGCGCCACCTGGTCTGTGCGCTGGGCGCGGTATTGCCGGTGATGTTGCCCCCGGCTGGCGAGGCCCCGCATGATCTGGCGCTATTGGCGCAGTGCAATCCGCTGGATGCGCGGATCTGGGTCGGTGATGACGAGAAAGAGAACAAAGCGGCGGGCGAGGGGGAGACCCCGGCGATGGACTGGCGCCACCGGACCCTGCTCGATGCGCTGCTACACCCTTGTCTGAAAGGGGCGGCGACAGTGATGGAACGCGCCCACCAGACGCAATGCCAGCTGGCTAGCCATGCCTGGCTCACCCAAGTGGCTGCCGAACAGCAGATTGAGGATGCGCGGCTGACCGATCTGCTGGCCGGATTGACCGGTGAAAGCCTGTCCATGCCGTCGAC
>JAYROM010000220.1:0-5043 GCA_041911695.1 Aeromonadaceae bacterium | reverse complement strand
TGAGCGGCATCTGGCTGCAGTTATTAATTGTCTCTCGCGCCGGGATGATTGGTTCGGCATTCAGCGTGGTGATCTACCTGCCCTTATTATGGCGCGCTAATCGTCACCAGGCCTTGTACTTTGCCGGTGCTGTCGTGCTCGGATTAGTCGGTGGAGCCCTCTTCCGTCATGGTGGTGGGCGCGCAGTAGAAGAGCTGGCCAGCGGGCATCTACGCCTCGTTTACTGGCACCATGCCCTGCAGATGTTCTTGGAACACCCGCTGCTCGGCTGGGGTTATGGCCGCTTTGAAAGCGCCTTTGTGAACACCTACTACCAGATCCCGCAGACCCTGAGCGGCGTGCCGACCATCGAAGAGAACCTCGACCATCCGCATAACGAGATCCTCTACTGGCTGGTCGAGGGCGGGCTGATCGCGCTGGCCGGGTTGGCACTGTTGGTGTGCGGCTGGTCGCGCATGCTGGCGCGTCAGTGCTGGAGCCAGCGCCTGGCGTTGCTGGCACTGCCGGTGCCCTTGCTGTTTCATGCCATGGTCGAATATCCGTTCTACCACTCGGTCGCCCATTGGATAGCCTTGATGTTCCTGCTTTGGTTTACCGATGAGGAGTCAGGCGAAGGTCAGGTCATCCCGTTTGCGTATTGGTTGTTACTGCGCGTGCTCGCGATCGGCATTCCGCTGTTGACGGTGCCGTTTATGCTGACTGGGATGCAGGGGGCCTATCTCATCACCAAGTTCGAGCGTGGTGGGATGAAGGCACCGCAGTTACTGCAGGACGTGATCAATCCGTTGCCTTGGCATGCACGGTTTATGTACGACATCATGTCGTTGCGGCTGATTTATGGTTTGGAGCACCATAAAGCAGAGGATTTGCAGGCTTATGTCGACTGGGCGCGTGACTTTGTTACCTTGAGCCCGAGGGCTGTGGTGTATGCCAATACAGCCATTGCGCTCGATGCGTTGCAACAACCCGCCGATGCACTGAAGTGGCGTAGTGAAGGCCAGCGACTGTTCCCTGCGTCGACATTTTGGGCGGCTCCTGCTACTACGAGTACGTCTACGGCGACCAAGCCCTAGTCCGCGATTGTCAATCTCTAAGCAATTCGTAGGGGATTTGTGGCAAACTGTCGTCCACAAGTTGGGCCCGCACGGAATGTCCGGCGGGCCTTGTTGTTTTAAGGAGCATTCAGGTGAAAATTGCGGTTGCCGGTACCGGCTATGTCGGTCTTTCCAATGCCATTCTGTTGTCCCAGCATCATGAAGTGGTGACGCTGGATATCAATGCCGAGAAGGTTGCACAGATCAACCGGCACGAGTCGCCGATTGTTGATCGCGAGATCGAGCAGTTCCTGCGCGAGAAGCCGCTGCACCTGAAGGCGACTCTGGATAAGACCGAAGCCTATACCGGGGCGGACTGGGTGATTATCGCCACGCCGACCGATTATGATCCGGTGACCAACTACTTCAATACCCGTTCGGTCGAAGCGGTGATCCGCGATGTGCTGGCGATCAATCCGCAGGCCACCATGGTCATCAAGTCGACCATTCCGGTCGGGTTTGTGAGCCGCATCCGTGCCGAACTGGGCTGCGATAATGTTATCTTCTCGCCGGAATTCCTGCGTGAAGGGCGTGCGCTGTATGACAACCTCTATCCGTCACGCATTATTGTTGGCGAGCGTTCGCCGCGCGGTCAGGCGTTTGCGGATCTGCTCAAAGAAGGGGCTGAGCGTAAGGATGTGCCGATTCTGCTAACCGGTGCCGATGAAGCCGAAGCTATTAAGCTGTTTGCCAACACCTACCTGGCGATGCGTGTGGCTTATTTCAACGAGCTGGATACCTATGCCGAAACCCATGGCATGGACACCAAGCAGATCATCGAGGGCGTTGGCCTCGACCCGCGTATCGGTAGTCACTACAACAATCCGTCATTCGGTTACGGCGGTTACTGCCTGCCGAAGGATACCAAGCAGCTGCTGGCCAACTACCATGAAGTGCCGAATACGCTGATCCGCGCGATTGTCGACTCCAACACCACGCGTAAGGATTTTGTGGCCGACTCGATTATTCGTCGTCAGCCCAAGGTGGTCGGGGTCTATCGCCTGATCATGAAGGCCAATTCCGATAACTTCCGCGCCTCGTCGATCCAGGGGGTGATGAAGCGTATCAAGGCCAAGGGCATCGAGGTGGTGGTGTTTGAGCCGGTGTTGAAGGAGGATACTTTCTTCAATTCGCGCGTCATCCGCGATCTGGAAGCCTTCAAGCAGATGTCCGATGTCATCATCTCCAATCGCAATGCGCCCGAGTTGGCCGATGTGGCTGACAAGGTCTATACCCGCGATCTGTTCGGGAACGATTGACGGGTATATCCTCGGACTGTAGGCGTCGAGCGTAGCTCGCGAATCTGTGCAACCACCAAGGTTTCCCCTTCGCGAGCTAACGCTCGACTCCTACAAAAGATGCTTGTGTTAATCCCCTCCATTGGCCGTATCTACGCCGCTCTATCGCTCGTTGACCTTTGATACACTGGACCACCTGCAAAAAAAGACCTAAAATTTGGTCATAATTAACCATCTATGGTGTGGCCTTATGAGACAGGTTTTAGCTGACTATTCTGTTAGCATCTCCGAACTGAAAAAAAATCCATCAGCTGTGCTCAGTCAGGCCGGCGATTCGCCGGTTGCTGTGCTCAATCACAATAAACCAGCTGCTTATCTGGTTCCTGCGGAAACCTATGAATGGCTGATGGATTTGATTGATGACTATGAGTTGGCACAACTGGTCGAGTCGAGAATCAGTGATAAAGCCAATGCCATAGAGGTTTCGCTGGATGACCTATAAACTCAAATTCCTGCCTACTGCCTTGCGGGAGTGGAATAAGTTGGCTCAGCCAGTCAAAAACCAGTTCAAGAAGAAGTTGGCGGAAAGACTAGAAAATCCGCGTGTTCCGGCTGATCAACTGCGAGGCTATCAGTCCGTTTATAAGATTAAGTTACGCTCGGCGGGATATCGATTGGCCTACGAGGTAATGGATGACGAGATTGTTGTGTATGTCCTGATGATCGGGAAACGGGATAAGGATGAGGTTTACCTAAAACTGAAAGATCGGATCTAGCTGCTACCAGTGATACTTTGCTAATCGCCTCTCGCCTCTCGCCTCTCGCCTCTCGCCTCTCGCCTCTCGCCTCTCAATCCCGCTTTCGTTTACAATCTTCACATATGGCCGAAACTGTTTTCTTTCGATGGCTTTCACGGTGCATTCACTCTTCATTCGAAACATGCAGGGTCGACCTAACCATTCGATAAAACAGCGAAAAGTGTGCAATTAGCCGTCGATTTTGGCTGTTTTTTGCGACAGATGAGTCCATTTTTCTTTTCTATGATGGGTTTTCGTACGAAAGCTGATCGTGGAGGGGAGCATGCATACCAGGACTATCCAATCGCTGATGCAGGTGGTCGAGTTTTCCGGCCAGGTGCGCGTCAAATTAGGTCACGGCGAGACTCGCTTGTTGCAACCCGGCGAAGTGTTGCAGCCTGGCACCGAGTTGCTGGTGGATGATCATGCCCGGTTGTTGCTTTCTCCTCCTGAGTCGACACATCACGAGCAGGCCGCGCCGGCACATGCCGCGACCGGGGCCGAATTGCTGACAACAGGCACCAATGCTGATGTCGCCAGTTTGCAGCAAGCGTTGTTGCAAGGGATTGACCCCACGACGCTAAAAGCGACCGCTGCAGGCGGCGCGGCAGGTGCTGGCGGGGGCGGGGGCTCTGGCAATAATGGGTTTGTCACCATCGATCGTACCGGTGATACGACTCAAGCCTCTGCCAGTTTCGACACCACCCATCAGGCCTATACCCTCTCAGCAGTAGCCAGTGATACGCTCGCTACGACCACAGAACCTTCGCCCGCCCCGACGCCTGATCCGACGCTCAACCCGGATAGCGCCTCTCTCTCCGAAGCCTGGCTCGACAAATCATCGACCACTGATCCTGATCTGGTGAACGGTAGTGAAGCTGGCCTGCAAAGTACGACGGTAAGCGGTAGCCTTCATCTGGATTTCTCCGGGCTCTCCGGTACAGTGACCTTTGGTGAGGTGGCATCGCAACCGGCGGTGACCTCTGGCGGAACTGCGGTGACTTGGACGCTCTCGGCAGATGGCACAGTGCTCACCGGCACGGCCGGCAGCGAGACCATTCTCACCGTGACGGTATCGGCCGACGGCAGCTGGACGGTCGATCTGGACGGGCCGCTGGATGGCGACAATCTGTCGCTGGATTTCAATCTGGTCGCGACCAACAGTGAGGGCGGGACAGGCACGGGGGTGTTGGTGGTCGCTATTGCTGATGACTCCCCGATTGCGGTCGATCAGACATTGACGGTCACCGAGGATGGGGAAGCCGCTCGAGCGGTGGCGTTCACAGGCAATCTGTTGGATGGCAGTACCCCGGGCGCTGATGGTGCGACCGCCAATGCCGGGACCCAGGCTGGCACCTATGGTTCGTTGGTGATCACTGCCGATGGCAGCTACACCTTCACCCTAGATACCGACAATACGACCGTCCAGCGCCTCATCCCAGGTGAAACCCTGACCCAGACTTTCAGTTACACCCTGACCGACGGCGATGGCGACACCAGCACGGCGACGCTGACGGTAACCATTGAAGGCAGCAATGACGGAGTGTCGCTGGTCACCGGGGATAGCGGGACAGTCTACGAGTCCGGTCTGCGTGGCACGGAGCAAGCGGTTGAGGTGAGCGGTAGCTTTACGGTGACGGCGGCAGACGGGCTGGGTAGTTTAACGGTAGGTAATAGCACGTTCAGCTTGGCCGAACTCGAAGGGGCGAGCAGCAAGAGCCCGCTGACCACGACCAGTGCGCTGGGTAACACGATAGAAATTACTGGATATGACGAAAGCACCGGTGTGGTCAGCTATGTCTATGTGCTGGATAGCCACGAAACCCACAGCAGCCAAGGGGCGGACAGTCTGCTGGATAGCACGACGGTGACCGTGACCGACCGCAATGGTGACACGACCAGCGGTGCCGTGAC
>JAYROM010000219.1:0-6166 GCA_041911695.1 Aeromonadaceae bacterium | reverse complement strand
TCGTAACCTGGCCAGAACGAGTCAAAATCAATATGATGCATAGCGACAGCAGGGTGAAGGAACCGGTTTGTTTGGCGACTACCAGTTTACCCGATCCCTGTCTGTCAACTTACAGTTCCCCACGCTTCCGCGAAGAACCTTAAAAATCGCCAGGGCTTTGGGAACTGATTCGGCCGGCACCAAGCGCATGGCCACCGCCGCTGACATCGACCAGAACCCCCCCACGACCACACCGATCAGCGCTCGACCGAACAGATAGAGACCATAACTGCTGGCCATACCGACGATGAGTCCGGAGATCCCCATCAGGGCTGTCAGCCCCAGTAGCAGGTGTTTGCGGTCGATTGTGCCAGCCAGAGCAGGGACCAGCAGACTGGTGACCACGGCGAACGCCCCCGAGATAGCCAGCCCGTAGCCAGCCAGCCCTTCGCTGATCTGTAATGATCCGGCCAGTGGGGTGAGCAGGCTCACCGGTAAAAACTCTGAGGCAATCAAGGCAAACACACAGAGCGTCATTGCCAAGACGCCGCTCCAATGGGGCACGATTGCTGGTGCAACCACTTCAACTTGATGATCTATTTGTGCAGACATGACGGCTGGTACTTCATATGGCGTAGCGTGCAGCAGGGATAAGGCGCGATGACGGTGGTGGTCATCGCGCCGTGAGGGTTACTTCAAGTTGGTTTTGTAGAACTGGTCGAACTTATCGAACAGGATCTTGTGCGCGGCGTTGTCGTAGAGATCAACATGGTTGGCACCGGGCACGATCACCAGCGTCTTGTGCGCGCTACCGACAGCCTTGAAGGCATCTTCGGCAAAGTAGCGGGAGTGCGCCTTTTCACCGGTGACAATCAGCGTCGGGATGGTGATTTCACTGGCGTAGCTCAGCAGCGGCATATTCATGAACGACAGCGGCATGGTGGTGGTCCAGGCGCTGGCCGAATTCACCGAACGCGGGTGGAAGCCGCGCGGCATGCGGTAGTAGTCGAAGAACTCCTTGAGTACCGGGTTCGGATTCTCCGGCAAGGCTTCCGGCAGCGTGCGCGCCGCAGCGGTGACATGGCCCTCCTTATCGACATAGATATCGTGGTTGGCATGGGCATAGCTGCCGCTTTCGGCATCCTTCCAACGCTGTTCATTCAGGTACTTCAATACAGCGCGGCGATCGGCCGTGGTGTAGCGATCCTTGCCGGCGCCGACACCATGCCCCATGGCGCGGCTCATGTCATACATCACGCTGGTCGCGACCGCTTTGACGCGGGTATCGCCCGCCGCGGCGTTCAGCGCCATGCCACCCCAGCCACAAATACCGAGCAGGCCAATGCGGGCACGGTCGACCTCCGGCAGCAGGCCGAGATAGTCCACGGCGGCGCTGAAATCTTCGGTGTTGATGTCCGGGGAGGCTACATCACGCGGCTGGCCGCCACTCTCGCCAGTGAAAGAGGGGTCAAACGCCAGGGTGATAAAACCACGTTCGGCCATGGTCTGTGCGTACAGGCCGCTCGATTGCTCCTTGACGGCGCCGAACGGGCCGCTGACTGCGATGGCCGCCAGTTTATGGTTGGCGCGGTCTTTGGGCAGATAGAGATCACCGACCAGGGTGATGCCATAGCGGTTCTTGAAGGTCACCTTGCGATGGTCGACCTTATTGCTTTGCGGGAAGGTCTTGTCCCATTCGGTCACCATCGACACCGGTTCGTTGGGGTTGGTGTTTTGTGCATGGCTCATCATCGAGGCTCCAGTTAGCGCGGTGCCCAACACCAGGCTGGTAACCAGGCGCGAGCATTTATCGGTTAAAAATGTCATGGCATAACTCCTGTGAGGTGCGGGAACTGATGCTGGGTTGATGGATGTTCAATCCACGCAGCAGATTCTAGTTAGAACAATAAAAGATGATTAGTGACTAAAAATGGATAACATTGATGCGTTAGCGTTATGAATAGTGGCGGAGATTTTGCTGCGTTGGCGAACGGCCTATCTGATCGGAGGAGGGGAACAACATGACCTATCGCGAGAATTACAATGATCTGTATGCCTTTATGTTGGTCGCCCGCGAGGGCAGTTTTACCCGTGCCGCCAGCAAGCTGGGTGTTGCGCAGTCGGGGATCAGTCGCACGGTGCGCGAACTCGAGTCACGACTTGGGGTGCAGTTGTTAACCCGAACCACCCGCAAGCTGGCATTGACCCAAGCTGGCGAGCAGCTCTATCGCAATACGTTAGCCAGCTTCCAGGCGCTGGACAGCGGGCTGGCCGCGCTGGCGCATTACCGGGATACCCCCTCCGGCACGGTACGCATCAATGCCAGCCAGCACGCCATCGATAAGGTTCTGCTGCCCAAACTGGCCAGTTTTCGTCAGCACTATCCGGATATCCGCCTGGAGCTGATCAGCGAAAGCCGGTTTGTCGATATCATCGCCGAGCAGTTTGATGCCGGGATCCGCCTGGGCGACGAAGTCGGCGAGGGGATGATCGCGGTGCGTATTACCCCGGATATGGAGATGGTGGCAGTCGCCACCCCGGAGCATCTTCGTCATTACGGTTTCCCGCAAACCCCGGCAGATCTGGCGAGCCACCCCTGTATCGCCTACCAGTTTGCCGACGGCAGCCTGTATCAGTGGGAGTTCTGGGAAGAGGGCAAAGCCATCAAGCACCGACCGCAAGGGCAGTGGGTGGTCTCGGACAGTTATATGGAGGCGGCGGCTGCGCGGCTCGGATTGGGGGTGGCTTATGTGCCGGAAGAGCTGGTGGCGGATGACCTTGAGCGTGGCACCCTCATTCGCGTGCTCATGCGTTACAGCCACCGGTTGGCCGGGCTCTATCTGTACTACCCGCACCGCAATGTCTCGCCTGCCCTGCGGGTGGTGGTGGATGCGTTGAAAATATGACGTTGATTAGGCATGTTTTTTTCGTTAATCCTTCTGCGGCGGTTTTTATAGTTGTTTAGGCAATTTTTTATATAAAGTTAATCTGTGTGGTGGGATGGAAATATTGCGCGCATCTCTTCGGGTTAACGAGCTAAATGTTGGATAGCTATGCTTGGTATCTGTTTGGGTATGATGTTATCTTTATTTTAAATTTCCAACATGCATTGTGTGAATATTTAAGTTGTTGGTCCCATTTTGCTTTCGATTTTCCCTGCTATACTCAACCGGATTCTGTCGCCGATTCTTAGGGAGTAAGCATGTTAAAGTCGATAAAAACCAAGATTGGTGTCTCCGCAGCAATAGGTGTGTTGATTACTGTCATCGTTCTGGTTGTTTTCAGTGTTTACTCCTCGACCAAATCCAGTGCGCTGGTCAAAAGTCAGGTCTCTGATCTGGTGACCAAGATCTCGTTGGATAAGATGATGAGTGTGGCGGCTGACTCATCCAAGGCGATAGCCCGCAAACTGGAGACCGGGTTGCAAGCGGCTGAAACTTTGTCGGATGCGGCATCTGGCCTAAAAAATAGTGCCGCCGACAGTGCCAGCCTCAGCATCGATCGCAAAACCTTCAATACCATTTTGCAGCGTGTGTTGCATGCAGATAAAGACCTGAACGGCGTCTACAGCTGCTGGGAGCCAAATGCCTTTGACCATGCCGACAGCAGCAATGCTAACGATCAAAATGGTAGCAATCCGCAGACCGGACGGTTTACCCCGTACTGGGTGCGCGATCCCTCCACTGGCAAAGTGAGTGTCCAGCCACTGGTTGAGTACGACTCTCCTGAAGCCCATCCGAACGGGGTGAAGAAAGGAGCCTGGTTCCAGGTGCCGAAGGCCACGCTGAAACCAACCGTGACCGCGCCGCTGCCCTATATCGTGCAAGGGCGTAATGTATGGTTGGCCACCCTGTCCTCGCCGGTGATTGTTGATAACAAATTTATGGGGGTCACCGGTACGGATTATGATCTGGAATTTGTCCAGACCTTGAGTAAGAACGTGGCCCAGTCGGTATTCAAAGATGCAGCAGAGGTTCGGATTATTACCTCGGATGGGCTTTATATCGCTGACAGTGGCAATCCCAAGAATATCGGGCAGTCTATTCAGGGCGCCAATGATGATTTTGGCAAAAAGGTGGTGGCGCAGATCAATAATGGTGAGGTTGGCTACTTTATTGATGATGCCAATAATACGGTCAACGTGATTGCACCGTTAACCTTGGGCAATACCAATGTCCGTTGGGGGGTGGCGATTACGCTCGATAAGCGTTTGGTGTTGAGTGAAGTCGACAAGCTGACCAACCAGATTGATAGCAATAACCGCCAGGATGCTATCTGGCAGGTCGTACTCGGCTTGGCTGTGGCCATTTTTGCCGTGTTGGGCCTGTTCATGCTGGCCAGCAATCTGTCCAAGCCAATCATGCAGGCGGTGGCGATGGCCAAAGAGATTGCCAAAGGCCATTTCGACAAGCGATTGAACTCGCGCAGTGAGGATGAAGTCGGTCAACTGTCGGTCGCGCTGGATAACATGGCGGCCATGCTTAAAGGCCATGCCGATGTGGCGGAAAAGATTGCTAGCGGCAATCTGAACCAGTCGGTGGCGCTGGCCGCGCAGGATGATCAACTTGGTCTGGCGCTGCAGAAGATGCTGCAGGATTTGAATCAACTGGTCAGCGAGATCAAGGGGCGCGCCGATATCATTGGCGCCAACTCGGATGTGGTGTCGGCGTTGAGCCACGATCTGGCCAGTGGGGCGACCCAGTCGGCCGCCTCGGTCACCGAAATCAGCGCTACTGTGGTGCAAATTGCGGCACAGATTAGCCAAAGTGCCGACCGTGCTGATCAGGCCAACTCCATCTCGCTGGAGAGCGCCAAGTCGGCCAGTAATGGCAACGGGTTGATGGAGGAGTTGCAGGTCGCGATGACGGAAATTGAAACTGCCGGCAATGACATCAACGAGTTTATCAAGGTGATTGACTCGATCGCTGCGCAGACCAACCTGCTGGCGTTGAATGCCGCGATTGAAGCGGCGCGCGCCGGGGAGCAGGGGCGTGGCTTTGCGGTGGTGGCCGACGAGGTCAGAAAGCTGGCGGCAAGAAGTGCCGAGGCGGTGCAGCAGACCTCGGTGCTGGTGGGCACCTCGAAAGAGAAGACCCGTAAGGGGATTCAACTTTCCAGTCAGACCTCGGAGGCGTTGCAGACTATCGTTGGCAATACCAACAATGTGGCCAGTCTGGTCGGCGAGATCTCTTCGGCCTCCTCGCAGCAGTCGCAAGGAGCGGAAGAGGTGCGTATTGGTATCCAGCAGATTGACGAGGTCTCGCATCAGAACAGCGAAACCTCTGAGAAGTGCGCCCAGGCGTCGAATGAGTTGGCACAACAGGCAGCACAACTCACCGCGCTGGTCGGTCGATTCGTACTGAAACGTTAAAGCGCTAGCTTGGTAGCAGAGACGTGGGTAGTAGATAGCAGAAGAGGGCAGTGCGAACTGCCCTCTTCGTTTTACGCTTGCCGATCTTCCGGCTCGTTACTACAGAGGGTTCGACATGTTTAGCCCTATTTATCCAGCAGCCTGGCAAGCGCGGCCTCGGCGCGTTGTGCCACGCTGGCATCTACCTGTGTGGCCAGGATCTGGATCACTTGGCGTAAGGCTTCTGCACTCAAGCCAATATTCATGCTGATAAACAGGTGCGATTGCACCTGCGAGTCGGTGCCGCTCAGCGCAGATAGCATGGCGACAGTGGCCACTTCACGACTCTGCCAGTCGAGGTTATCGCGCTCGAAGATGTCGCCAAACAGATGGGTTTTCAGAAACTCGTCGATGGCCGGTGCAAACTCGAATACCGGTCCGGCGACCGGACGGCCGACCAGTCGGGTCTGGTTGGCGGTACCGCTGGCCAGCAGATCTGCGCCTTGCGGGGCCTTGTGCGAGGGGGCATCGCCTGCGGCATCCTGGATACCCAGTTGCTGGCGGGCGGCCAGCACTTTCATCAATTCGCCCAGTGCATTCAGGCTGCGCGGAAAACCGGCATAGGCATACAGCTGCACCAGCACTTCACGCAATGTGCTGATGGTCAGGCCAGCCTCCAGCCCTTGCACCAGGGCAGCGTTGAGGCGGTCAATCTGGCCCGCTGCCGCCAGGGCGGCAATCGGTACTATGGCTTGTTGTTGTGGCGTCAAGCCAGCGAGCGGTTGGAAGGTAGATGTCATAGCGAAATGTCCTGAAAGCAGTTATCTGCCCCGCCGC
>JAYROM010000218.1:0-10728 GCA_041911695.1 Aeromonadaceae bacterium | reverse complement strand
TTGTGTAATTTAGTTACACAAAATAGACCCAGCAACGCTATGAAAACATTTTCATAAGGAATGAAACCGGTTGAAAATGTTTGAAAATAGTCAGGCCGACTTGATGTCGGCCTGAAAAAATTGCGGTATTGACGGCGAGAGAAGGGGCCTAGTGACCTTGTCGGCGCAGCAGTTGGTCCTTCAGATTCGGCGGCGTACCAGTGATCACCAGGGTGTCGGTCGCCGCATCATAGCGGATACGCTCGCCGAGCAACTTCTCATCAAAGCTGATGGTCAGCCCACCGCCACTACCGACAAACTTGGTCAGTTTACGCAGTGAGGCGCTGTCAGGCGCAATGCTTTCCGGCAAGCCAACCTCTTCACTGATAAAGCGGTAGAAGTCGGTCTCCTCACCACTTGGCACCAGTTCGGCGATCCGCCTCGTCTCCAACTCCTCGCCATTTTTCATCTGCTCACGGCAATATCCCATCACCGATTGACGGGCCTGTTGCATCGGCTCTGTCGCAATCTGCTGGCGATCGGCATAGCTATCCAGTGCTTTGACCAGCGTTTGATTCTGCATCTTTTTATCGACCCCTTCGCTGGCCGATAAAAATTCGAGAAAGAAATCGGCCACTTTGCGTCCGGCACGGCCTTTGACGAAGGAAATATATTTCCGCTCCTCCGGGCTAACCCGCAAACTGGTTAAATCAATTTGTACAGCCAAGCCCATTTTCTGAATATCTATGTGTCGAACTTTACGAATATCCAGACTATCACCGAAGCTCACACTCTCCTCGGTCTCAAACACCCCGATCATGATATATTCAGCACCGATGTGCTGATAATGCGAGAAATAGAGATAACCTTCGCATTGCATGCCATATTTATTGATGCTTTCCACCAGTAATTGCGCGGCCTGATGCGAAAACTGCACCAGATCGAGCGCCCCTTGTTGATAGGCGGTCAGCAGCGACGGAAACAACGACTGCGGAGCGTCCGGGTCAGATTCAGCGGACTCCGGGGCAGTGAATACGGCAAACGCACGGTTACCTTTGGCCTGGAAAGTCTGGTGCAACAGATGAGCAAGGTCGCTCACGGCGGGGGAAACCGCCAGCGGCGCAGGGCTGGAGAGCACCTGCATCCCCGCTTCAACGCGGTGTTGCAGTTCGTGCAGGATAAAGGAGACGTTTTCAACACTCATGGGCATCATAGAGTTAGCGGACAAGGTGCAGTATTATATCCCCCTTTCATTGTCGACAGGACCCGAAACCATGCCCTTAGTCTCAAAATACACCCCCGAGCAGGTGGACAAACTGGTAGCTGAACTGCTACTCATCCTTGAGCGTGACAACACGCCGCTGGATCTGTCCCTGATCGCGGTCGGTAACCTGGCCAGCCACCTGCTGCTGAGCCGTCTGGCACCGGGTCAACGTCAAGCGATCGCAGAATCCTTCGGCGCGGCCTTGCTGCAGTCCGTCAAAACTGAAACCCACTAGTCTGGATCGACACCGAAATGAACGTGCTGTTTTCCACCAGCGGCGAATCGAACTACCGGGATGTGGTGTCCCGGCATATCGCTTGGGGGCACTGGTTCCTGTTGGGGAACATACTGCTGAGTATGGTGATCGCGCTGCGCTATATTCTGGCCTCGCCCCTGCCAGATACCGGCATGGCCCAGTTGTATCTGTTATTGAGCTGGATCGGTCATTTCGGCTTCATCGGCTTTATGCTTTTTTTGTTAAGCATATTTCCGCTGACATTCGTGATCACGCACCATCGGTTGTTACGTGGCACGTCTGTGTTCATTGCTTCGCTGTTGCAGATCCTGTTACTGATTGATACACAGGTCTACCAACTTCTTAAATTCCATCTGAACCCGTTTGTCTGGAACCTGTTACTGGAAAACAGCCAGTCGAAAGCCAGCCTGAACTGGAATTTCCTGTTCGTGGTTATTCCGCTGATTGTCATGCTGGAAATAGTTTTCTCTACCCTGGCATGGAAACGGCAGTTTCGTCGTCGTCGGCCGTGGCAAGGCCGCAGCATTGGTGCCTTGTTCATTCTCTGCTTCCTGTCTACCCATTTGATGCACATCTGGGCCGATGCTCGGGTCTATGTACCGATCACGGCGCAGAAGTCGAACTTCCCGCTTTCCTACCCAATGACCGCCCGCTCGTTCCTTGCCAAACATGGCTGGCTGGATCTGGATGCGTTTCAGGCCCAACGGGCAACCACGACATTACAGGGACATCGACGTCTGCTCTATCCGCTGAGCCCGCTGCAAGTGACGCCACCTGGCCAGCACTACAATTTGCTGCTGATCACCCTGCACGGTCTGCGCGCGGATGCCCTCACCCCCACCGTCATGCCGAACCTCAGCCTGTATGCCGGCCAACACGATCGCTTCAATCAACATTTTGCGGGCGATAATGATGCCGATAGCAGCCTGTTCAGCCTGTTTTACGGGTTGCCCGCAGCCTATATGGATGATGCCTTGGCCGACAAGCGCGCACCGCTGCTGATGGATGAGTTGCAACGTCAGGATTATCAGATCCGGACCTTTGCAACGCATAAGCTGGATGCGCCGATTTATAAGGCAGGACTGTTCAGCGGCTTGCGGCAGGCCTATGCCACCATTAACCAGAGTAATGATGCTGAGTCGGTCGGCGCACTCGTTAACTGGGTGGGTCTGCAGTCCTCGGCCGCTCGCCCATGGTTTGCCTGGTTACAGATGGATGCACCAGGCAATCTGGAACTGCCAGCAGGGATCACGGGCCCCTTCCAGCCTGAAACCGCCAAGCTGGACCCGCTCTCCTCACCGGACAAGCGTGACCGTCAGCGTCTGATCAACCACTATCACAACGGCGCTTGGTATGCCGACCAGCAAATTGGTCGTCTGCTGCAGACGCTCGACAGCACAGTCCTCGCCAATACGGTGGTGGTGATCACCGCAGATCAGGGTTTTGAGCTGGCAGACCATACGCGTAACAATTGGGGCAGCGGCCTGAGCTATGCGCCGGAGGCCCTGCAGGTGCCGCTGATCATTGGCTGGCCCGGGAATCAGACCGGTCAAGTCAGCAGCAGCCTGTCCAGCCATCTGGATCTGGCCCCCACCCTGTTGCAACGTCTGCTCGGGGTCAGCTCGCCTGAGGGCGATTATGCCACCGGGAATAATCTGTACCCGACACGGGATCGCAATTGGTTGCTGCTCGGCAATATGCGCAACTTCGTGATTGTCACCGACCAGGACATCACAGTGTTTGATCGGCAGGGCCAATTCGAGATCCGAGACCGCCAGCAGTGGCGACGCCGCAAGGACAGTCGCCCGGATGTCCCTGTATTGCTCAAGGTGATGCGAGATCTGAACCAGTTTAAGGGCAGTCGCCCCGTCGAGGCGGCCCCCCATTGACCCACAGGCAGGCGGCTAGCGCCTGCCGCTTTCAACTAACGAGGATGGAATCCCTTCATGATCGTTGTCATTACGCCCGAAAATCTCCGCAGCGAACTGATCGATGCCTCCATGCAGAAGACGGTCGCCGTCTATTTCTATGCCGAAGCACTGCCTGAATGCCAGCCGGTCACTGCGCAACTGGAACAACTGATCGGTCCGCAGAATCCCCAATTGACCCTGGCCAAGGTCGAAGTCAGCAACCCGCAACTGCAAGGGGTGGCCATCCAGATGGGACTGCAAGCCCTGCCGGCGGTCGTACTGTTCCAGCAAGGCCGTCCGACCGATGCTCGGATGGGGATGGAACAGTTAAACGATCTGGCCGACTGGCTGGCCCCACTGCTGCCCAAGGAAGAGGACCTGTTGCGCGACCAGGCCCTGGCCGCCCTGGAGCAGGATGATCTGGCTACCGCCGCCGATGCCATCCAGCAAGCCCGTCAGTTGCAACCGACGCGCGCCGACCTGATCAAACTGCATATTGAACTGTGCATTCGCCAGCAACGGTTGTCGCAAGCCCGCACCCTGCTTGAGCAGATCACCATGGTCGATCAGGATGCTGAATATCAGCGTCTGGTCTCCAGTCTGGAGCTGGCCGAACAGGCGGCTGAAAGCCCGGAAATCAAGGCGCTCGAGCAGCAATGGGCACAGTCACCGGACAATATCAGTGTGGCTGAGGCACTGGCAGTGCAATACAGCCAGGCTGGCCGCAAGCAGGAGGCCCTCGAGTTGTTGTTCCCACTGCTCAAGCGCGATCTGCAAGCCGGTGATATCAAGAAAATCTATCTGGATATCCTAGCCACCATGGAGGGCGACCCGAGTGCCAGCCGCTACCGTCGCCAGCTATATAGCCTGTTGTACTGATCCATCGACACAACCGTGAAAACACAGAGGGCGCCCGCAGGCGCCCTCGTCATATCTTGTTGCTGGCCGGTATCACAAGCCCGGCCGCGAAACCATTACTGCAGGGTAATGCGGGCAAACTTGCGCTTGCCGACCTGCCATACTGCCGTCCCCGCAGTGACCACCAGCTTGCCGTCAGTGATGACGTCGCCATCACGCTTGACCGCATTCTGCTTGATCATGCGCAGTGCTTCGGAGGTGGTCTCAACCAGACCGGCTTCCTTGAGCAGATTGCCCACCGCCAGCCCTTCGCTACCGGCCACCAGGGTCAGTTCCGGCATGTCATACGGGATAGCATTTTTGGAGAAACGCTGGGTAAAGTCGTTGTGCGCCGCTTCCGCCGCCGCTTCATCGTGATAGCGGGTGATGATCTCCTTGGCCAGCCAAATCTTCACATCACGCGGGTTGAGCGAGGCGTCAGCCACACCGGCCTTGAACTGGTTGATCTCGGTCAGCGGACGGAACGACAACAGTTCGTAGTAGCTCCACATCAGTTCGTCACTGATCGACATGATCTTGCCGAACATCTCGGTCGGGGCATCGTGTACGCCGATGTAGTTGCCGGCCGACTTGGACATCTTCTTGACACCATCCAGCCCAACCAGCAGCGGCATCATCAGCACACACTGGGTGGCCATGCCGGCATCTTTCTGCAGCTCGCGGCCCATCAGCAGGTTGAACTTCTGGTCAGTACCGCCCAGTTCGACGTCGGCCTTCAGCGCGACCGAGTCATAGCCCTGCAGCAGCGGATAGAGGAATTCGTGAATCGCAATCGACTGGCCACCACTGTAACGCTTCTTGAAGTCATCACGCTCCAGCATACGCGCCACGGTCTGTTTGGCCGCCAGCTTGATCATGCCAGTCGCGCCCAGCTCCTTGAGCCAGGTGGAGTTGTACTCGATGCGGGTCTTGGCCGGATCGAGGATCTTGAATGCCTGTTCAGCATAGGTCTTGGCGTTGTCGCGGATCGCCTCTTCGGAGAGCGGCGGACGGGTCGCATTCTTGCCGGACGGATCACCGACCAACGCAGTGAAATCGCCAATCAGCAGAATCACTTCATGGCCCAGATCCTGGAACGTGCGCAGCTTGTTCAGGATCACGGTATGGCCCAGGTGGATATCCGGTGCGGTGGGATCCATGCCCAATTTGATACGTAACGGGCGTCCTTCCTTAAGCTTGGCAACCAGCTCTTCTTCTACCAGAATCTCTTCAGCGCCACGCTTAATCTCTGCCAGCGCAGCTTCCAACTGGGTCATCATCTCGCTCCACGTTCAAAAATGAAAAACCCGACCATCTTACGGAATGGCGGCAACAATGGAAAGTCTGTAAACTGGCGCGATGCGTTTGACGCGCGGGTGCCGGCTGGCCCCAACCCCTTCTGCCAGCTGCGGCCCTCCCGCCCCCCTAATGATTAGAAGTGCATGATGGTCCTGGAAATCCCGTTTGACATGCCCGCCTCCGCCTGTGGCGTCAGCCGGATGCTGCACCCCTGTGTGCGAATGAAGTCCGGACAGTATTGGAGATGAGGCTGGCATGAGTGAACTGTATATTGGCCTGATGTCAGGCACCAGCATGGATGGGATTGATGCCGTCCTGGTGCGTTTTCATGGTGAGCGTCCGGAACTGCTGGCCAGTCACGCCCAGCCGTGGCCGGTCAAGGTCGCCAATCGCCTGCATGCCCTGTGTAATCCGGGCGTCAACGAAATCGACCGCATGGGTGAGATGGATCAGATTGTTGCCATCCACTTCGCCGGCGCGGTGCGCGCCCTGCTGGCCAAAACCGGCCACCATCCCAGTCAGATCCGCGCCATCGGCTCGCATGGCCAGACCATTCGCCATCGTCCGGAGCTCGGCTTTACCCTACAAATTGGTAATGGCGCCCGGCTGGCGGTGGAGACAGGCATCGATGTGATTTGCGACTTCCGCGCCAAAGATGTGGCGTTGGGTGGCCAAGGGGCCCCGCTGGTGCCTGCGTTCCACCAGGCGGTATTCGGCTCGCATAAGGGGCCGCGCATGATTCTGAATGTCGGCGGCATTGCCAACATATCGGTGCTGCCGGGGCCCGATGACCAGGTATTCGGTTTCGATACTGGTCCGGGCAATACCTTGATGGATCAGTGGTATCGCAAGCATAAGGAAGGCCATTACGATGCCAAGGGGGCCTGGGGGGCCAGTGGTTGGGTCAATCAGGATCTGCTCAACCGTCTGCTCGGCCACCCCTACTTCCATATGCCACATCCGAAGAGTACCGGTCGCGAGACCTTCACCCTGCCGTGGATGGAGCTGTTCCTCGCCGAGCGTCCGCCGATGCGCCCGGAAGATGTGCAGGGCACCCTGCTCGAGTTCACCGCGCGCAGTGTGGCCGATGCCATTCTGCCGCTGGCGACGGGCGTGCATGAACCGGAGCTGTTTATCTGTGGTGGTGGCGTGCACAACGATGCCTTGGTCTACCGGCTGGTCGATTTGCTGCCCGGCTGGAAGATTGATTCGACCGATGCCCTCGGCCTGCACCCGGACTGGGTAGAGGCTATCGCCTTTGCCTGGTTGGCCAAGAGCTTCCTCGATGGCCGAGCCGGTAACCTCTCCGCCGTCACCGGCGCCAGTCGCCAGGCGATTCTCGGCTGTCTCTGCCCGGCGGGTTAAAATCTCCCGCGCTTTCCCTTACCCGACATGCCGGCCGCTCAGGCCGGCATAAAGTCCGGCAATACCTGCAACCACTGCTGCCAACGCGTCACCGCTGCCTGCTGCTCACTGTCACTGGCTAACTGAGGCGGCAACAACCCCCACACCGGCTTCGGCCAAGCATCATCTTCGCGAAAACGTGCCACGTGGTGCACATGCAACTGCTCGACCAGATTGCCAATCGCCGCGATGTTCAACTTGTCCGGCAATAGCGAGGTCTGCATCAGACGCGCCACACTGCACGATTCAGCCAGCAACTGCGCCGCCTCTTCGCCCAGTTCATGGATCTCGCGCATCCCGGCACGGCGCGGCACCAGAATCAGCCAGGGATAACGGCTGTCGCGCGCCAGCAGCACGCGACATAACGGCAGGTCACCCAGCCAAACGGTATCGGCATCCAGTTGCGGATGCAGGGTAAAATTCGCTTCGAGCGGCATGAGGGGATCCCGTGTTTTTTAGTGTCTACAGGCAGCTTAGTTAGGCCCCTGAACAGATGCCAGCTGAAAACGGGCGCCAGCGTCGAAAAGCACTATTTTCATTTTGCCTCGCCCTGCTACCCGTTGCCGCCAGCGGGTCGACTCACCGCTCACCCGCGCCGGCGGATTACCCCCTCCTGGATGGTACTGGCCACCAGCTTGCCCTCGCGGGTATAGAACTGGCCGCGCACCAGACCGCGTCCACCGGAGGCACTCGGGCTGTCAACCACATACAGTAGCCAGTCATCAAAACGGAAATCGCGGTGGAACCACATCGCATGATCGATGGTCGCCACCTGCAACCCGCGATCAAAGAAGGCGACACCGTGCGGTTGCAGCGCCGTAGGCAAAAAGTTGAAGTCCGACGCATAGGCCAGCAGGTAACGATGGATCGCCTGGTCATCCGGCAGCGTGCCGTTGGCTCGGAACCAGACATGGCGCTGCGGCGGGCATGGTGCAGCTTGCAGCGGATTGACAAAACTGACCGGCCGCATCTCGATCGGTTTCTCGCTCAGCAGTTTGTCATGCAGGAATGGTGGGATATAAGCCTTCAGCTGCTCGGCCCACTCAAGCTCGCTACGCAACCCTTCTGGGCCCGGCACGTCCGGCATGGTGTCCTGATGCTCCATGCCCGGCTCCTCAATCTGGAACGAGGCATTCAGGTAGAAAATCGGCTTGCCGTGCTGGATCGCCTCGACCCGACGGGTGGAAACGGTATTGCCGTCACGGATATGTTCCACTTCGTAGAGGATCGGGTGGTTCACATCCCCGGGGCGCAGGAAATAGCAGTGCAGCGAGTGCACCATGCGCGCTGGCTCGACGCTCTGGTAAGCCGCAGAGAGCGCCTGGCCCATCACCTGGCCGCCAAACACGGCGCCGAAGCCCAGATCCTGGCTCTGGCCACGGAAATGACCCTCTTCAATTTGTTCCAACGCCAACAGCGACAGCAGGTTGTTCAATACGGTAGTCATGGCAGGAGATCCTGATAGCCGACACAATGTCACAAGGCTAGCAGAATGTGACGCAGCACAAAACAATCGGGCCGGCATACGCCGGCCCGAAATACTGCTTCCTGACCAATCAGGCCTTGAGCAGATAGGCGCGCAGCGCGGCAAAGTCAGCATCCATCTCCGCCGACAGCAGCGGCAGATCAGCGCGTTCGGCCAGCGGCGCCGGCAGCTCAACGTCGATACCGAGAATCTCTTCTACGCTCTCGCAGAACTTGGCCGGATGGGCGGTACACAGGAAGATCCCGCTCTCGCCCGGTTGCAGATCCGCCTGCATGGCATCCCACGCGATCGCGCCGTGCGGCTCGCAGACATAGCCCTGCTGGTGCAGACGCTGCAGCGCATCGCGGGTCTGTGCATCGCTGCGCGAGGCGGCATGCAGAGCACTAAGATCCCAGCCCTTGACGCGGAACAGCTCTTCCACGCGCGGCCAGTTGTTCGGACGGCTGACGTCCATGGCGTTGGACAGGGTAGCCACCGTATCCTTCGGATCCCACTGGCCCTGCTGCAGATAGCGCGGCACCGTGTCGTTGGCATTGGTGGCCACCACGAAGCGCTTGACCGGCAGGCCGAGCGCCTTGGCAATCAGCCCGGCAGTCAGGTTACCGAAGTTGCCGGACGGGACAGCGATCACTGCATTGCCACGTTCGGCGGCCGGCAGCTGGGCCACAGCTTCAAAGTAGTAGCAGACCTGGGCCAGCAGACGGCTGATGTTGATTGAGTTGGCCGAATTCAGGCCAATCGCCTGCTTCAGCGCCTCGTCATCGAACGCCTGCTTGACCATGGCCTGGCAGTCGTCAAACGCGCCGTTGATGGCTACGGTGCGGATGTTACCCCCCAGAGTGCAGAACAGCTTCTCCTGCAGCGGGCTGATCTTGCCCTTCGGATAGAGGATCACCACTTCGATGCCCGGCAGGCCATAGAAGGCGTGGGCCACGGCGGCGCCGGTATCACCGGAGGTCGCGGGGAGGATGGTGATCTTGTTGCCATCGGAGACGGCGGTCAGGCACTGCGCCATAAAGCGGCCACCAAAATCCTTGAACGCCAGGGTCGGGCCGTGGAACAGCTCGAGGGCATACTGATGATCGCCGACCTTGACCAGCGGTGCCGGGAAGGTGAAAGCATTGGCCACCAGTTGCGCCAGCGCCGGCAGCTCTTCCCCCAGCAGGTGACGCAGGATGATCGCCGAGCGCTCGACCAGCGGCTTGGCCAGCAGGGCGTCGACATCGGCCAGCGAGGCGACGGTTTCCGGGAAGAACAGCCCCTGTTCGCGACCCAGCCCCTGACGGACGGCCTGGGCAAAGTTGACCTGTTCGCTGTGATCCTTGATGTTGTAAAGCTTCATGATGTTTCCTTGTCTCAAAGAGTGCTGACCGTCGTTCCCTGACGATCGATGCGGCATACGTGGCAGAAGCCATCCTGATTGCTGATAAAGTTGGCCTCCAGCCACTCCTTCATCCGCAGCGCCTGTTGCAGATCGGTCATCACCACAAACACGCTCGGGCCGGAGCCGGAGATGCCGGTGGCCAGGGCGCCGGAGATGGCGGCATGCTGGCGCACCTCGTTAAAACCCGGGATCAGCGCCTGACGATAGGGCTCGGCGATGACATCCTTGAGCATGCCGGCCGCCAGCTCAGCCTGGCCGGTGTGGCTGGCATGAATGAAAGCCGCCAGACGACGGCCGTAGGTCAGGCAGTCACTGCGACGATACTGCGCCGGCAGGATGGCACGCGCCTCGGCGGTGCTGATACTGATCCCGGGATAGCAGGAGACCCAGTACCATTCAGCAAAGTCCGGCACCGCCTGGCTGATCACGCCCAGCTCTTCCACCATCAGCTGGATGCCGCCCAGATAGCACGGCGCGACATTGTCATAGTGGATCGAGCCGGAGATCTTGCCCTCCAGTTCGCCCATCAGCAGCAACTGCGCGTCTTTATCCAGCGCGTAGTCGTGGAAGGCGTTCAGGGCTTCGAGTGCCGCCACGATGCTGGAGGCACTTGAGCCGAGGCCGGAGCCGATCGGCAGGTTCTTCTCCAGCACCATGCGCAGTGGACGGATCGCCAGACCCTGCTTGTCCAGCGCAGCGGCATAACCTAGGTAGCAATCATAAACGATGTTCTTGGTGGCATCGTCAGGCAGCTTGTGGGCAAACCGGCCGCGGCAGCTCAGGCTAAACGCGGCGCTATCGTCATGCACTTCGACGCGATCGCCGAGCAGGGCGCCATCAATGGGGGCT
>JAYROM010000217.1:0-10987 GCA_041911695.1 Aeromonadaceae bacterium | reverse complement strand
CTCCTGCGAAACGAATACACGGTTCAATATAATTCAAAACCTTAGCCTCTTCTATGCGGATTCGTCGTGGCGGCGTGGCCCGGATGAGCACTAAGTATCGGTAATGAACTGAATATTAATGGTTATCGGCTTGGATGGGGGATGCGTCTGCGTAAGTTCTGTACCATTCTGCGCAATAGGTACATCATGCGCAGAGAGGCTGTGCTTTAGAACGTCGTCAAGGTCGTGCGCCTATGAGTCGGCAGTTTAAACTATCTGGGAGGTTAAACTATCTGTGTGGCGACGATGCTATCAGTGGTTGAAGGGATCTCCGGGATCGGTTCGGCAAGGGCGCGCAGGAATTGCTCCATCGGGATGGGGCGTCCGAATAGGTAGCCTTGGAGCATATGCACGCCTCTGTCTTGTAGATAGGTGGCCTGTTGCGCGGTTTCGACCCCTTCGGCGATAAGTTTGATGCCGAGGCGCAAGCCAAGATCGATGACGTTATCGACGATATGGCGTGAGATATGCTCGGTGCCGATGTGGCGCACAAAGGATTGGTCGATCTTCAGCGTCTCAACCTGGAATTGTTGCAAATAGAGCAGGCTGGAGTGGCCGGTGCCGAAGTCATCGATCGCCAGTTTAACGCCCAGCTGATCGAGTTGCTGAAATAGCGCTATGGTTTGCGCATCATTGGTCAGTGTTTCGCGTTCGGTCAGTTCGAACGACAGTTGAATTTTTCCCGGCGGGAATTGGTTCAGAAACGCCTGGCTGGCGTGCAACAGGCTCATATCCTTGCAGCAGGCTGCGCTGATATTGAAGCTGATATAGAAGGCATCGGGCAACAGGCTGATCTGTTGGCTGAGCCGCTGTGCAACCTTGCGCATCAGCTGTTCGGTCATCGGCATAATCAGGCCACTGACCTCGGCCTGCGGGATAAACAGGTCAGGATTGATCAGTCCCACTGTCGGGTGGCGCCAGCGGATCAGCACCTCCGCGCCACGGGTCTCATGGGTGGAGGCCGTGATCAGCGGTTGCAGGAAGGGTTCAAACTCCTGTGCCCGAATCGCGCGGGCCAGCTCTCCGATCGGTGAGCGTGGGCGACCCAATATCCACCACATTCCGGCGGCGGCAATCAGACTGACGCAAAGTAATACCAACAAGCTGATGCGCTGGGCATGCCATAGTGGCCATAAGCCTGGCGCCGATGCCGCGATGGAGTAGACCGTAATGGGTTGTTCCGGTGAGCTGGCTATCCCCAGATAGGGCGATTTGGGGAGATCCAACTGCTGAATCAGTTTGCCATGTTTGTCCAGCCAGTTATCGCCGACTTTCAGCCAGCTGTCGATCACCGTGCTGGAGTTATTGAGCGGGTAGACCAGATAGTCACTGTCGATAACGGTAACGACTTCTCCATTGGCATTCGACCGTCTGATCGACAAGAAGGGGTGATTAGGGCTGACCGGATTGCCGGCTTGAAGCAGCAGCTTCCCTTGTACGTAGCCTTCCTGATGTTCATTCCATTCAAGTTTCCCGAAGATGGAGGAGCAATAGAAGTGACCGTTGTGGCCTAGGCTGATTGAGCGGACGAAGGCGGTAAGCGCCGCTTTTTTACTCAGCTGGATGACCACATCAGCGCACGATTTTTCCAGCAGTGGCAGGGTACTTTGGTTGGTGAGGTCCGCTTGTTCAAGCATTTCCTCCATATGACCGAGTATCTTTTTGGATTGCAGAAGTGAGGCTTGTTGTAGATGTTCTTGGTAGTCGATCTGGAGGAGCCAGATGCCTACCGCCAGCGGGATGATTAAACACAAGGAGGCACACCACAGCCGCAACCAAGGGCGCGACAGGTCAAGAAAGGGGAGTGTCATTACTGCTATCCCTACAGAAGATGCCAACCATCAACATTTACCCACACAACATCAATGTTTATTCGCGTGTATAATCAATAGTATGCATTGCAAAATAAGCTGATGAAACCTTGATGTTGATAATAACCTGCAAAAAATCGACATAAGTCCAGATTTGGACAATCATGCTGCTCAAATGGAACTTATGCGGGGGGGGTTAAATGAAGCCTTATTGCGATATTTATTAGGTATGAAGATGGATAATGTGCACATTATTCATTATGTTACCGGCTACATTTGCTTTAAAGGTGCCTTTAGAGTCCCCGCTGTATTAAGGAGACAAAAAGAAGTGTTTACTGCAGGCATCGATCAATAGCCAATCGGTGCATATTGTTCGGTCGCGCTGGGTGTTGTTGCTGGGAGCTGGCAATCTGAGGTGGAATAGCGCACTTGCGAAGGGCTGCAATAGTGATAATGACAAAAGGGCCGCAGTGGCCCTCTTCAATGTCAGATCTGATTAACGGACTTCAACGAACTGGATTGGCTCGCCCATGGCTGCTGGCTCATCGTCATCCTCATCCCGCCATTCAGGGGTGATGATCTCTGGCTTGTCGAAGGCGATGTCGCCTTCGCCCTGTCCTTGTGGCATATCACGGCTCAGCGCCTGGAATGGGAACAGCTTGGTGTCCAGCAGGTGGCTCGGAACAACGTCCTGGAGCGCCTTGAACATGATTTCGATACGGCCCGGGAAGCGCTTGTCCCAGTCATTCAACATCTGTTTGATCGCCTGACGTTGCAGGTTCTCCTGTGAGCCACAGAGGTTGCATGGAATGATCGGGAACTGCTTCCAGTCGGCGTAACGGATCAAATCCTTCTCTTTGCAGTAGGCCAGCGGGCGGATCACCATATGTTGGCCATCGTCACTAAGCAGCTTCGGGGGCATCGACTTCATCTTGCCGCCGAAGAACATATTTAGGAACAGGGTTTCCAGAATGTCGTCGCGGTGGTGACCGAGCGCTATCTTGGTGGCACCGAGTTCGCGGGCGGTACGATACAGGATACCGCGGCGCAGGCGCGAACAGAGCGAGCAGGTGGTTTTACCTTCCGGGATCTTCTCCTTGACGATGGAGTAGGTGTCCTCTTCGACAATCTTGTATTCGACGCCAATGCTGTCGAGATAAGTCGGCAGCACATCGCTCGGAAAACCAGGCTGTTTCTGGTCGAGGTTGACCGCGACGATATCGAAATGGATCGGCGCACTGGCCTGCAGATTGCGCAGGATATCCAGTAGACCATAGCTGTCCTTGCCACCCGATAGGCACACCATGACCTTGTCGCCATCCTCAATCATATTGAAGTCAGCGATGGCTTCGCCGACGTGGCGACGCAGGCGCTTTTGCAGCTTGTTAAAGTTGTAGACCTGTTTGGCGGAGTGTTGTTCGGACATGAGACGGTACCCGGTGGCAAATTGGCGGCATATTATAGCCAGCCACCGGATACCGGCAAGCGTGGTGAGCCGTTAGCCTATGGTCTTCTCGTCCTCGTTGTCGCCAGGATCAGGCTGGACCACCAGTAGATCGCAATGAATATTGTCGACTACCTGCTCGGCGGTATTGCCAATCAGCGCGGCCGACCAGCCGGTGCGGCCGACTGAGCCCAGCATCACCAGTTGCGCGTCGAGTTTTTCCGCGAGTTCAGGCAATACATCTTCCGGCAACCCATCCAGCACATGCGTATGAGCCGGCAGTACATGGTGCTCGGCGGCGAACGCTTCCATCATGCTGACATGGTGCTGGCGGATGGCCTCGTTATACAGCTCAGGGGTAAAACCGGGTACTTCCAGCGCGATATTGACGGTAGGGGCTGGGACTGCGTTGACCAGATGCAGATTAGATTTGACCAGTCTGGCCACTTGCGACCCTTCGCGGAACAGCTTTTTGTTCAATGCCACCTGATCCGGCTCGTTGCTGAAGTTCAAGGCGACCAGGACATTGCCGTTGGCCGGCCACTCATGTTCTTTCACCAGCAGCAGGGGGACATGACATTTGCGGATCAACTGCCAGTCAAGCGGGGTAAAAATGAAGGTCTCCAGTAAGGAGTGTTGATGAGCGCTCTTGATCACCAGATCATGCCCGCCCTGTTCAATCTCTTGCAGAATGGACTCAGAGGGTCGGTTATGCCAGACCACCTTTAGGGTGATGTCTAATCCTTCCTCCTTATAGGGGGCGACCAACTCTTCCAGCCAACTTTGTCGTTGTTGAACAACCCCCGCACGCATCTCGTCACGCTCTTCAACGGAGAGAATGGAGGTGATTTCATAAGAGAAGTCATAGATCGTCATGAAGACCTGGATCGCGACCTGCTCTTGCAGGCGGGCGACTTCGGCGGCCCGGTAAAGCGCGGGTTGGGCCTCCATATTCGGATCAATGATAACCAGGATGTGCTGATACTTGATCATGATGCCTCCTCGGCAGGCTCCGATGACTCTCGCCTTAAGCGTGGCGAGAAGATCATCGGTTTGCAACATCTACCATGCGATCGTTGCTGAAGGCCGAGGAGAAAAGTGCGCTAGACCGCACAAAAACCACTTAGTCGTTATTCTGGCAAACCTGCATGCCTGCCAATGCGGCCAGGGCGGCATGGTCAATAATGGTGACGTATTTGCCCTTGACGTTGATCAGCGCCAGTTTTTGGAAGCGACCCAACAGGCGGCTTATTGTCTCGACCGTCAACCCCAGGTAGTTGCCAATGTCACCGCGGGTCATCGACAGACGGAACTCACGCGGGGAGAAGCCGCGCTCGGAGAAGCGGATCGACAAGCGGTACAGAAACGCCGCCAGGCGCTCTTCAGCATTCTTTTTGGAGAGCAGCAGAATCATCTCCTGATCGCCCATGATTTCATTGCTCATCAGACGCATGATCTGTTGACGCAACTTGGGCATCCGACCGGAGAGATCATCCAATGTCTCATAAGGGATTTCGCAGACCATCGAGGTCTCCAACGCTTGGGCGAAGGAGGGGTGCAGCTTGCGATGAATGGCATCGAAACCGATCAGATCACCAGCCAGATGGAAGCCGGTGATCTGTTCATCACCCTGTTCGGTGATGGTGTAGGACTTGATGGTGCCGGAGCGGATCGCATACAGCGATTTCAGCTCGTCACCCGCCTTGAACAGGGCTTCACCTTTTTGTATCGGTTTCTTGCGTTCGATGATGTGATCGAGTTGATCCAGCTCGTTATCGTTGAGACTAAAGGGAATACATAGTTGGCTGATACTGCAGTCGTGGCAATGAATAGCACAACCACCGGTTTGCACTCTTTTTCCACTTTTCTTGTCTACGATCATAGGCTGAATGCTGATTAATTGATTTTTATCAAACAATTTTACCATCATATAGCAAGAAAGAACAGGATTGATCCGAGTTTCAACTTGCTCCGATGGGTGTCTACAGATGGGTCTATTTGCGCAAAATGGCACCAGGCGGGAAACGGGGCAAAGCTTACAGTGAATTGCCAGCAGGGGATATCGGTATTGCCGGTTCGTTTAGGCAATATTTGCCGTTGTTGGGCCGAAATTGAATATTTTCCGCCAATCCGTGTGCGCTGTCTGGCGGTATAACGGGTGAGATAAAAAGAAGGCCATGTCCGCGGACATGGCCTTCTGTCTGAGCCATCAGCGCCTAAGCGCTTGATGCTTAGTCGTGCTGTTCTGGCAGCGCAGCCGGTGAGGCGGCAACAGTACGCAGATCGCGGACTGAGGCTTTACGACCAGAGACATGCACGGTCGGGCGCTCATACGGCTTGTACTCGACCTGAGCTGCCGGCTGGGCCGGTGCCTGTTCCGGTTGGGTCATCGGTGCAGCGGTAAAGCGTGCACGTTGAACCACGCCACGGGTAGCGGCTTTGCGCGACGCTGCCGGGGCGGTCGCAACCGGTGCCACTGCAGCGGGTGCAGCAACGACCGGGGCCGCTACCGGTGCGACAGGCGCAGGTGCGGCTACCGGTTCTGCAACCGGGGTAACCTCTGCCACTGCCGCCACTTCTGCCACCGGTGTGACGTCAGCGACTGGCGAGACAACTGGCGCCACTGCTTCCACCGCAACCACCGGGGCCGCCGTTTCGACAACAGTTTCTACCGCTGGTGCGGCCTTGACGGTTTCCGCAACAACCGGCACTTCAACGGCGACGGCTTCAACCACGGCCGGTGCTTCCACTGCTGCTGCAACCACTGGTGCGGCGTCAGCTTCCGCAGCCACAACCACCGGCTCGGCACGGGTCGGTGCCGGGACAACCGTTTCGGCAACGGCTTCAGCTACGACCGAGGCGTCAACCACCGGGCTTTCGGCGGTCACTGCGTCATTGCTGACGGCGCGATCGCTGTTCGGACGACGTCGGTTGCGGCGGGAGCGGGTCGGTGCCTCGCGCTTGCCTTCTTCGCCAGCGGCGTCAACGTCAGTACCATCGGTAGCGTCTTGATCTGCTGCGTTGTCGGCAGCTGGCTCTTGACGATGACGGCGGGCCTCTTCGTTGATGCGCTTGCGACGCTGCGGACGACGGCCTTCAGCTTGTGCTTCGGTCGACGACTCTACCGGCTCACCCGGGGTGAGGGTGGCTTCAATCACCGGCTCGAGCAGCGGCGTTTCGATTTGACGGATGTCGCTTTCCGGCAACTCATCACGGCTGGTCCACTCGTCGGCAGCCGGGACGGCCGGCTCGACAGGGGTCATTGCGGCAACGCTCTGTTCTACTTCACCTTCGGTGACGCGAACCTTGCGACGCATATTGCGACGTTCACGACGCTCAGCGACCTTCTGCTCTTTGGCCTGACGATCCTGCAGATCGTTCTCATCAACGATGACGGCATCCGGCTTGGGCTGCTGTTCGCGCGGCTTGCGTTCCGGGCGCGGCTGCTTTTCGCGGACCGGACGCTCAGCGCCATCACGCGGTTCACGAGGCTCGCGTGGTTCACGCGGCTCACGAGGTTCACGCGGTGCACGTTCCTGACGGTTATCGCGTTCACCCCGTTCCGGACGCTCGCCACGCTGACGACGGTTAGACGGACGCTCTTCGCGGGCCGGCTTATCTTCGCTGCGAGCAGTGTCTTCATCGCGGGCTGGCTTGTCACGACGGTTGTCCTGACGGCCATCCTGACGACGACGGCTGCCATCGCGATCCTGGGTGTCACGGCGGCGGTTTTCACGACGTTCAGCCTGCTTGCGACCGGTATTGGCCGGGGCTTCCGGTTCTTGCTTACCGCGGAACAGAGCCATCAGTGCGGCGAACAGACGGCCAAACAGGCCCGGTTGTTCGGCGGCAGCCGGTTGGACTTCAACCGGGGCCGGCTTGCGCGGGGTTGTCGGGGTCTGTGGCTGTACCTGCGGGGCAGTGAAACCCTGCACGGCTGGCTCAGCGACCACTACCGGTGCTTCTGGCAGCTTCGGCTCATAGCCATCGCGGGTCAGTTCGCTCTTCAGCTCATAGCTCGGGGCTTCGGAGCCTTCACCAGCACGCACACGCAGCACTTCGAAGTGCGGGGTCTGCATCTGTTCATTAGGAATAATGAAGATACGAACCTTGTGACGTTGTTCCAGCTTCAGAATCGCAGAGCGCTTTTCGTTGAGCAGGAAGGCGGCGACATCTACCGGTACCTGGGCATGCACCTGATCGGTATTGTCCTTGAGCGCCTCTTCTTCAATCAGACGCAGGATAGCCAGGGCCAGTGATTCATTATCACGGATGGTACCTTGACCCATGCAGCGCGGGCAGACGTGGGTGCTCGACTCGTTCAGCGACGGGCGCAGACGTTGACGCGACAGCTCCAGCAGACCAAAGCGCGAGATGCGGCCTAACTGAATGCGCGCGCGGTCCTGGCGGACGGCATCACGCAGACGGTTTTCCACTTCACGCTGATGGCGAACCGGGGTCATGTCGATGAAGTCGATGACAATCAGACCGCCCAGGTCGCGCAGGCGCAATTGACGGGCGATTTCATCGGCGGCTTCCAGGTTGGTCTGCAGCGCGGTCTCTTCGATATCACCACCCTTGGTTGCCCGGGCGGAGTTGATATCGATGGAGGTCAGCGCTTCGGTCGGGTCGATCACAATCGAACCACCGGACGGCAAACGCACTTCACGCTGGAAGGCGGATTCAATCTGGCTTTCAATCTGGAAGTGGCTGAACAGCGGCACTTCACCGTTATACAGACGGACACGGTTGATGAAGTCCGGGCGAACCAGCTCGATGTGCTCACGGGCCTTTTCAAACACGCGTGGGCTGTCGATCAGGATCTCGCCAATATCACGGCGCAGGTAATCACGAATCGCACGGACGATGACGTTGCTTTCCTGATGGATCAGGAAGGGCGCAGCCTTCTGCCCAGCGGCGTTCTTGATTGTCTCCCAGTGCTTGAGCAGAACGTTGAGGTCCCACTCCAGCTCCTCCGGCGACTTACCCACACCTGCGGTACGAACGATCAGGCCCATGCCATCCGGCACAGTCAGACCATTCAGCGCTTCCTTGAGCTCGGTACGCTCGTCGCCTTCGATACGGCGGGAGATACCCCCGGCACGCGGATTGTTCGGCATCAGCACCAGGTAGCTACCGGCCAGGCTGATGAAGGTGGTGAGCGCTGCACCCTTGGTGCCGCGTTCTTCCTTATCGATCTGGACGATGACTTCCTGACCTTCGCGGATCACTTCCTTGATATTCGGACGACCGGAGAAAGAGTAGTTGTTGGGGAAGTATTCGCGGGCGATCTCCTTTAACGGCAGGAAACCGTGGCGTTCAGCACCGTAATCGACAAAGGCTGCTTCCAGACTCGGTTCGACACGGGTGATTTTACCTTTGTAGATGTTGGCTTTTTTCTGTTCATGACCAGGACTTTCGATGTCCAGGTCATAAATGCGTTGCCCGTCAACCAGAGCAACGCGCAACTCTTCTTCTTGAGTTGCATTGATGAGCATTCTTTTCATTGAGTTCTCAACGTTTTGGTTGTTATGTCAGGTGTCACCGTCAGATGGTCGGCAAACGGTACCGGCCTCGAGTCTTCAGCATGGTTACAGCAACCTCCCGGTTGGTCATGCATGAGGCGCACTTTGGGTACACGTTGCGGCCTTTACCGTTCCACTGGCTTTGTTGTCGTGCGAACGGCCTGGCTGGTAACGCATGGATCCTTGTGTCTATCTGCCTGCCGCAGTCACCCCTCCGTCGGCGCATGAGATACTTTCGCGCCACCTGGATGACTGTTCCTGGTCGAGGCAGATCCCGCAGGGCAAAAGGCTCTCTACGGGTTGGATACAAGAACGCGTTGCATTATTTCATTTTCAACCTCGCTATATCAAGGCAACATTGAAGCTTTGCGACAATGCTCGCTACCTGGTGTAGAATCGCGACCATGAATACTGAAAATCTACAAGTGCGCCTGCTGGAAATTGATGCTGAGCAAGAAGGGCAGCGCATTGATAACTATCTGAAAACTCAGCTTAAAGGTGTTCCAAAGAGCCTGATCTACCGCATTTTGCGTAAAGGTGAGGTTCGAGTGAACAAAAAACGCATTAAACCTGAGTACAAACTGCAGGCGGGGGACCAGGTCCGCGTTCCGCCGGTGCGGGTGGCCGAAGAGAACGAACTGCCATCGGCTAAACTGTCGTCAATTCAGGCGTTAGCCACACAGATCCTGTATGAAGATGACGTACTGATTGTGCTCAATAAACCAACCGGCATGGCGGTTCATGGCGGTAGTGGTCTCAGTTTCGGTGTGATCGAAGGGCTACGCGCCTTGCGTCCGGAAGCCCGGTTTATGGAGTTGGTGCATCGCCTCGACCGTGACACCTCCGGCTGTCTGATGATTGCCAAGAAGCGTAGCGCCCTGAAGTCGCTGCATGAACAGTTGCGTCTGAAGACCATGCGCAAGCAGTACTCCGCCCTGGTGCGCGGGCAGTGGCAGAGCCACGTCAATGTGGTCAATGCTCCGCTGCTGAAGAATGTGCTGCAGTCCGGCGAGCGTATTGTCCGCGTCAACCCGGAAGGTAAGCCGTCAGAGACTCGCTTCCGCGTGCTGCGCCGCTTTGCCGAAGCCACCTTGGTGGAAGCCAGCCCGATCACCGGTCGTACTCATCAGATCCGTGTGCATACGGCACATGCTGGCCATCCGATCGCCTGTGATGACAAGTACGGCGATAACGATTTTGATCAGCGCATGCGCACATTGGGCTTACAGCGTCTGTTCCTGCATGCCAGTCGGTTGACGTTCCGGCATCCGGTGACGGAAGAAGAGATGAGCTTTGAAGCGCCGTTGGATGCTCATCTGCAGCGATTCCTGGCCTCTCTGGCAGTGTGATCATGCCGACCGATAGCCAACTGATCATCTTCGACTGGGACGGCACCCTGATGGATTCGGTGGCGCGCATCGTCGCCTGTATGCAGGCGGCGGCCCGCGAGTGCCAGTGGCCGGTGCCCAGTGAACAGGCGGTGCACGATATTATCGGTCTCAGTCTGCGGATGGCGGTTCCCCGGTTGTTTGGTGAGCGAACCGGGCCAGCGGTGGATGCGTTTATCGACAGCTATCGTGAGCATTACATACACCGCTGTCAGGTCGATAGTCCGCTGTTTGCTGGTGTGCGCGAGGTGCTGGAGCAGTTACATGTCCGTGGTTACCGCCTGGCGGTGGCCACTGGTAAGGCCCGTGCGGGATTAAATCGCGTGCTGGCCGAAACCGGACTTACGGCGCTGTTTGTTGACACCATTACTGCCGATGAAGCGCGCTCCAAGCCGGACCCGCTTATGTTGCAGTATCTGCTTGACCGTCAACAGCTGCGTGCTGATCAGGCGATTATGATCGGTGACTCTGCACATGATATGGCGATGGCTGCTGCCATCGCGATGCCGCGTATTGGTATCACCTGGGGCGTGCATGATGCGCCACGGCTGCAGCAATTTGCCCCGCTAGCAGTGATTGATGATCTGCAGTCGCTATTGCAGTGGTTGCCCTAATCTATCGCTACTGATCAGATAAAGGCTCATGCCACTGATCAGTGCTGCTTATTATGGATGATCAGCCCTGCAACGGCAGGGTGACACCCCACTGGGCGAGCATATCAGTCAACAGAATCAGCGGTAAGCCGGTCAGGGTATTTGGATCGCGGCCATGTAGTCCGTT
>JAYROM010000216.1:0-4122 GCA_041911695.1 Aeromonadaceae bacterium | reverse complement strand
TGCTCGGGCTGGCCCTGGCCGGCTCGCCGCTGACCCAGCAGTGCCAGTTGCTCGGCACCGTGGCGCTGACCTGCTACCTGCTGCGGGTCGGCCTGCGCCGCTATCTGGGTTGGTTGCTGATCCCGTTGCTGTTTTTGCTGATGGGTCTGGCCGGTATCCTGCTCGCGGTCGGCCACAGCACGCAGGGTATGTGGTGGGGGGCGCAGCTCGGGCCGCTGGCGGTCGGGGTCGACGCCCACGGCCTGCAGGTGGCCTATCACACCTTCTGGCGCAGTATGGCGGCGATGTCGGCCACCTATCTGTTCGTATTGACCACGCCGTTTAACCAGTTGATCCAGCTATTACGTCAGTGTCGGCTGCCCAAAGTGCTGCTTGAGCATCTGCTGCTGACTTACCGCTTTATCTTCATCCTGATTGAAGAGGCGGCGGCTATCCATCAGGCACAGACCCTGCGGTTCGGTTATCGCACCCCGCGGCTGGGCTTTACCTCGCTGGCCATGCTGGTAGGCATGCTGCTGCAGCGGGTGATGCTGCGTTACCAGCAGATGGAGACCACGCTCGAAGTGAAACTGTTTCAGGGGGAATTTCATCTATGAGCCTGACCACCACCCACCTGCATGTCAGTTATCAACCAGGCGAGCCGGTGCTGCATGACTTGTCGCTGGACTTTAGCCGGGGCCGGGTCACCGGCGTACTGGGGGCCAACGGTTGCGGCAAGTCGACGCTGTTTATGACCCTGCTCGGGGTGCTCAAACCGGCACAGGGGCAGGTCAGTTTTCACGGCGAGCCGTTGCGCTACAGCAAGGCGGCGTTGCAGGCGTTACGCCAGCAGGTGGCGATGGTATTCCAGGACCCCGATCAGCAAATTTTCTACACCGATGTGGTCAGCGATATCGCCTTCAGCCTGCGCAATCTGGGGCTGGACGAGGCGCTGATTCAAGCGCGGGTCGATCAGGCCTTGGCGCTGGTGGATGGCCATGCCCTGCGCCACAAGCCGATCCAGTACCTGAGCCATGGCCAGAAGAAGCGGGTGGCGATTGCCGGAGCACTGGTGATCGAGGCGGACTACCTGCTGCTTGACGAACCGACCGCTGGGCTCGACCCGCAGGGGCGCGCGCAGATGATCGAGATCATCCAGCGCATTGTCGACAGCGGCCGCCGCGTGGTGGTCTCCAGCCATGACATCGATTTTATCTACGAGGTGTGTGACTACCTGTATGTGCTGGCCGGTGGCCGCTTGCTGACCGAAGGCAGCGAGCGTCAGGTGTTCCTGCAGCCGGCGTTGCTGGCCAAAGCGGGGCTGGTGCAACCCTGGCTGGTTAAGCTACACACTGAACTCGGTTATCCGCTGTTCAAATCAGAACAGGCATTTTTTGCGGCCCAACGGGCCGCTGATGGACACAAGGAGGCGGTATGAGCCTGTCGATCATGTTGCAAGGTACGGCATCCGATGTCGGCAAGAGTGTGCTGGTCGCGGCACTGTGCCGGATCTTCGCCCAAGATGGCCTCAAGGTCGCGCCATTCAAGGCGCAGAATATGGCGCTCAACTCCGGCATCACCGCTGCCGGTGACGAGATGGGGCGCGCGCAGATTTTCCAGGCCGAAGCGGCCGGTATCGAGCCGGATGTGCGGATGAATCCGGTATTGCTCAAGCCGACCAGCGACCGCAAGGCGCAGGTGATCCTGATGGGCAAGGTGATGACCGATATGGATGCGGTCACCTATCACGACTTCAAGCCGCGCCTACAGGGGCAGATCCACGAGGTGTTTGACGACTTGGCCAGTGAGCACGATGTGATTGTCCTCGAAGGGGCGGGCAGTCCGGCCGAGATCAACCTGCGCGACCGCGACATCGTCAATATGGGGATGGCCGAGTTGATTGATGCGCCGGTGATCCTGGTCGCCGATATTGACCGCGGCGGGGTGTTTGCCTCGATCTACGGCACCCTGGCGCTGCTGCACGAGCACGAACGGGCGCGGGTCAAAGGGGTGATCATCAACAAGTTCCGTGGCGATGTCGCCCTGCTCAAGCCGGGGCTTACCCAGATTGAGGCGCTGACCGGCGTGCCGGTGCTCGGCGTGATGCCGTATCTGGCGCTGGATCTGGAGGACGAGGATGGCGTGGTACTGCAACCCGGCAGCCAGAAATACCGCCAGCAGGGCGACCGTGAACTGGATGTGGCGGTGATCCAGGTGCCGCATATTTCCAACTTTACCGACTTCAATGCGCTGGCCGCGCAGCCGGATGTCGGCCTGCGCTATGTTAGCCAGCCGGCGCAACTCGGCACGCCCGACTTGCTGATTCTGCCGGGCAGCAAGAACACGCTCGGCGATCTGCAATGGCTGCATGACAGTGGCTTGGCGGTCGCCATCATGCAGGCGCATAGCCAGCAGGTGCCGATCATCGGTATCTGTGGCGGTTTCCAGATGCTGGGCAACCAGTTGATCGATGGCGTCGAGTCCGGCATCGACCGCATGCCGGGGCTCGGCCTGCTCGATTGCGAGACGGTGTTTGCGCGGCAGAAGGTAACCACCCGCGTGCTGGCCCAGGTGCAGGCCGATGCCAATGGCCTGTTTGCCGATTGTGCGATGGCGGCGCTGGAGGGGTATGAAATCCATATGGGCGAGACCAGCCGTGGCCCGGCGGCACGGCCGTTTACCCTGATCACCTGCCGCAACCAGCTGGGTGCCGAGGTGGAGGATGGCGCGATCAACGCCGAGGGCCGTGTCGCCGGTACCTATATTCACGGTCTGTTTGACAGTGCCGACTTCACTCGTTCCCTGCTCAACCGCCTGCGTCAGCGCAAGGGGCTGGCGCCATTGGCCGACACCGCCTTTGACTACCGCCAGTATAAGTCCAATCAGTTTGATCAGCTGGCCGCAGCGTTCCGCGAGCATGTCGACATGGCCGCCATTTACCGCATCCTGCAGTACAAACAGGCACAACACCCGCTGGATCTGGAGCCTCAAGTATGATGCTGATAACGGGCGGCGCCCGGAGTGGCAAGAGTGGTCTTGCCGAGCGTTTTGCCGCGCGGCATGGCGAGCGGGTGCTGTATATCGCCACCTCGGTGATCACCGATGCCGAGATGGCTGAACGCATCGCCCACCATCGTGATACCCGGCCGGCAAGCTGGCTGACCCATGAGGGGTATGCCGATCTGGATCAGGTGATCCGCGAGGCGGATGGGCGCTGTGATGCGGTGATGCTGGAGTGTATCACCACGCTGATCACCAACCTGTTATTCGCCGAGGCCGGCGATACCGATCCCGAACAGATGGATTTTGTCGCCATCGAGGCGGCGATCAGCCGGCAGATCGATGCCCTGATCGCGGCCTGCGATGCCACGCCGGTGCCGGTCTATCTGGTCACCAACGAGGTCGGCTTCGGCATCGTGCCGGAGAACCGGTTGGCGCGCCACTTTCGCGATATTGCCGGCCGCATCAACCAACGGCTGGCCGCCCGCGCCAGCGAGGTCTGGCTGGTGATCTCCGGTATCGAATGGCAGCTCAAGGGGCCAGGCGTGCGCAGCCTCCAGGGTGAGGCAGGTCAATCGTCAACGGCGGCGCCACAATGATCCGCTTGCTGGCGCTGCTGCAGTTTATGACCCGTCTGCCGGTACCGGCACGCTGGACCGCCAGCGTCGAGTTCGAGCGGCTGGGCGAGGGGATCCGCTGGTTTCCGCTGCTCGGGCTGATTGTCGGCACCCTGGCGAGCGCCGTCTATGCCCTGGCCTTGCACTACTGGGGCCCTTGGCTGGCGGCCGCCTGCTATATGCTGGCGCTGGCGCTGATCACCGGCGGTTTTCATCTGGATGGCCTGGCTGATACCTGCGACGGGATCTTCTCGGCACGCACCCGCGAACGCATGCTGGAGATCATGAAAGACAGCCGCCTCGGTACCCATGGCGGGCTGGCGCTGGTGTTCCTGCTGCTGTTCCGCCTGCTGGCGGTGGCCCATCTGGGCGAGACGCAGCCGGCGCAGGTGGTCTGGCTGCTGGCTGCCGCGCCGGTGGCCGGGCGCAGCCTGATGGTTGTGCTGATGTACCGTCAACCCTATGCCCGCGAGAACGGCCTCGGCCATCTGTTTATAGGCCGTATCGGCACGGCGGCGTTCTGGCA
>JAYROM010000215.1:0-9824 GCA_041911695.1 Aeromonadaceae bacterium | reverse complement strand
TCCAGCAACATCAGTCGCGGTTGCTGCGCCAGGGCGCGGGCCAGCGAGACCCGTTGCTGCTGGCCACCGGAAAGTTGATGCGGCCAGCGCTGGGCCATCTCGCCATCCAACTCGACCTGCTCCAACAATGCCTGCACCTGTTGCCGACGCGCGGCAGGCTTACCGGTCAGACCAAAGGCAATGTTCTGCTCAACGGTCAAATGCGGAAATAGGGCGCCGTCCTGTGGGACATAACCGATACCGCGCTGATGGGCCGGAATGGCCAGCGTGCCGTTGGCCAGTAACTGCTGATCAACGCGGATCTCGCCCGCATCTGGAAATTCGAAGCCGGCAATCATGCGCAGCACCGTGGTTTTGCCCGAGCCGGAGGGGCCGACAATCGCAGTGCGGCTGCCGTGGGCGACCGTCAGGTTGATGTCATCCACGGCCTTGACCGTGCCATAGGATTTGCTCACCGAGTGAAGTTGCAACGTGCTCATCGTCCGGAGGTCCGTTTCGATTGGTAATAGAGGATCCCTGTCAGTGGCAGGGATAACAGGATCATGATCAGCGCATAGGGCGCGGCGGCGACGTAATCCACTTCGCTGGTCAGTGCCCAGAACGCGGTCGCCAAGGTGCGCGTGCCGTTGGGGGCCAGCAACAGGGTGGCGGTTAGCTCATTGCTGATGGCCAGAAACACCATGGTCGCACTGGCGGCAGCACCGGGCGCGGCCAAGCGCAGTGTGGTGGCACACAGGGCGGCAAACGGCGCACGCCCCAGACTGCGAGCGGCGTTTTCCAGTTCCGGCGGCACTTGCGCAATGCTGACGCGCAAGCTGACCAGTGCCCGTGGTAGAAACATCAATAGATAGGCAAGCAGGACGGTGAACACGGTTTGGTACAGCGGGCGGGTATAGCGAATGCACAGTGTCACCAGCGCCAGCGCGACCACGATACCTGGCAAGGCACTGGCCACATAATTGATCCCTTCCAGCAGTTTTTGAAACCGGCTAGGGGCCCGCACCGACAGCCAGGCAATCGGCAATGCGGCACAGGTCGTCAACAGTGCGCCCAACCCGGCAAACAGCATTGTCTGACTCAAGGCTGGCAGCAGCGCATGCCATTGCCAGGCATCAAAACCGCCGAGCCATAGCCAGCGGCTGAGGGTCCACAGGGGGACACCGAGGCTTAACAGCGTCATGCTGCACAGCAGTATCAGAGCTGTTAGCTGACCGAAGCGAGTCAGGATAATTGGCGTCTGCTGGCGGGGGCTGCCGGCGCCGAGCCGTGCATAGCGCGCCTGGCCGCGAAACGCCGACTCGCCGGCCAGCCAGGCTAAACAGCACAAGGCGAGCACGCCAGCCATCATATTGGCTGCCGGACCACTGAAGGTGGATTGGAACTGATCAAAAATGGCGGTGGTGAAGGTATCAAACCGGAGTACGGCAAACAGACCATACTCCGCCAGCAGGTGCAGACCGACCAACAGTGCGCCGCCAGAGAGGGCAAAACGCAATTGCGGCAACACCACACGTAGAAAAACCCGCCACGGGGTCAGGCCGAGCGAGGCTGCGACATCTTCGATGCCCGGATCCAGCCGTCGCAGGGCCGCAGCGGCTGGCAGATACATGAAGGGGGTATAGGCGATCACCGCCAGTAAGATAGCGGCCCATAAGCCATGCAGGCCAGGGAACAGGCCGATCCAGGCGTAGCTATGCACAAAGGCGGGGATGGCCAGCGGGGCTATCGCCAGTAACGACCACAGTCGACGCCCCGGCAAGTTGCTACGTTCGGTCAACCAGGCCAGCGTCACCCCGAGCACCATACATAGCGGTACCGTGATCACGGTGAGTAAGGCGGTGTTGATCAGCAACTCGGCGATGCGGGGGCGGATAATCAGTTGGACAAAGGTCTCCCAGCCGCTTTGCCAGGTGATCAGGGCGATAAACAGCAGCGGTAACAGGGAGAGGAGTGATATCAGGGTGGCCGAGCTATGCAGCCACCAGGGTGCACGGCCGCGGCCGTGCACCTTAAGGGCGGAAACCGGGCGCCGGTTTCTACTCGCTGATACCGAGGTGACGGTAGCAGACTGTCCAGTCATCGTTTACAGCAATCCTGCCTGGGTCATCAGATCGACGACCTTCTTGCTGTTCAAGGAGGCGGCATCCACGGTCGGTGCTTGCAGATCCCTCAGCGGGGTCAGCTTGGGATTGGAAGCGGAGTGCTCGCCAACGGCATATTCGAACGAGGTACCGGTGCGCAGGATGTCCTGTCCCTTAACGCCTGTCACCCACTTGAGGAAGGACTGCGCCTCTTCTGGGTGCTTGCTGGAGGCCAATACGCCACCGCCGGAAATACTCACAAAGGCACCCGGATCTTGATGCTTGAAGTAGTGCAGTGTGGTGTTGTTGCTGTTCTCACCAGTCTTGGATTGATCGATGAAGCTGTAATAGTGATAGATCACGCCACTGTCGATCTGACCGGCGTTGACCGCCTTCAACACTGTGCTGTTGCCCTTGTAGGCCACCGCGTTGGTCTTCATCGCTTTGAGCCAGTCCAGCGTCGCAGTTTCTCCCTTGAGTGACAGCATGGCGCTGACGATTGCCTGGAAGTCAGCACCGGTCGGCGAGGCAGCCCAGCGGCCCTTCCATTCCGGCTTGGCCAAGTCCATCAACGAGGCCGGTACGTTGTCAGCAGACAGCTTGTTCTTGTTGTAAACAAAGACGGTAGAGCGCGCAGCGATCCCCATCCAGCGGCCATGTGACGGGCGATAATCCGGCGCGACCTGAGACAGGATCGAGGTTGGCAGTGGGCTGAGCAGCCCCGCATTGTCAACCAGCGCCATGGACGGCGAGTTTTCCGTCAGAAAGACGTCGGCCGGGGAGGATTTGCCCTCCTGCACGATCTGGTTACCGAGTTCAGTGTCACTGCCGTTGCGCACGGTGACTTTGATGCCAGTCTCTTTGGTGAATGCATCGACCCAGGCTTTGGTCAGGGTTTCATGCTGGGCGTTGTAGACCACAATGCCATCCGCACTGGGGGCCGCTTGCAGGCCAACCGCAGTCAGCAGTGCCAGGGCGCCGAGCATGGATTGAGAAAGGCGAGAGAATTTTGCATTCATATTCAAGGCTCCGGGAAAAGAAAAGTGATAACGACAATGCATCATTTACGACATCGCGGAGGACACTATCACACTTGAGAACTATTCGCATTACAAATTAAGCATCAAAAATAACATAACTTAACGTTATGCCGTCAGCCTGGGTGATTGCGGTCTCAATTCGAAAAGGGATTCGTATGGGTGCTTGAAATATGAGCAGGAACGGATGACGGAGCGATCGTATGCGCAATGCGGTGTTGTTAGAGAGGAACATCACCAGCAGGCTGCCGCTGGTGATAATCGCTGAGGGCTGGATGGCTTAAGGCAACAGATCCTGGCGCGGCAAGCGGTAGGTCTCTTCGCCATCGTTGATATCAATCATCCAGTCATCACCGGCATGGCGTGCCTGCACGGAGGCGCCATCTTCACTGCGGAAATGGCCGCGCTGCGCATGCAGCACCCGATAGAACATCTGCCCGTGGCGCGAGTTGGAGATCCAGATTTCGTCGCTGTGCTGATCGCGATGATGAACAACCCGGTAGCCGCAAGCGCGGGTTTCACCATCGCGACTGCAGTGCAGACTGCCGCCTTGGTCATAGGAGAGGGGGCCGATATTGCCGTTGGCAGCGACACAGCCGCTGAGCAGGGTGGTGGCGATCAGGGAGAGCGTAACAAAGGCTTTCATGATGGACTCTTGGGGGGATGTATTGGCAAAGCGGGGATGCTAGCAGTGTCGTGCAGTGAACGACTATTCGTTATCTTGGGGGGGATATTGGCTCCTCAACAAATTTGTTACTGGTCCGGCAAAAAAGCGGGGCCCGCAGGCCCCGATATCGCTAATCGATTTACAAAAATGTTGCGAACAAAGGTAACACGGTGAATTACTGGGTCAGCTGGCAGACATCAATGGTGCCTTTGACCCCCGATCCGCTCATGGTCGCTGTGGTGTCCAGCTTCAGGCGGAACAGATAGTTACTGCTGCTATCCAGTGCGATGGTGTTGTTACCTGGGTCAGTCCCATCGCCGGCAAAGCGGGCAAAGGCATCGTACACAGTCCCGACCGTCATCGGTGCGGCCAGCGCGCCACCGGTTTCGGCAATAAACTGGGTATCCCAGCTGCTGCTGTCATCCGCGATCTTAAAGCCGCCGGTCAGGTCCACCCCGCTCAGCTTGGCCTCGTAGATACCGCTGCCCTTGTAGCTCAGTTGATAGGTTGCATCCCAGTTCCAGCTGGAGTGGCTGCCACGAACGGCCAGCTTGGTGGTCCCCAGGGTTGGTGTGTCAGTGGAGTCATCCAGCAGGGTGCAGGTATCAGCCGGCTCCTCGATGCTCAGGCTCAGGGTCGGGCTGTCCTTGCTCTTCGCCGTAAAGGTGAAGTGATAGGTCCCGGCCTTGGCCAGATCGATATTGATGTTGTAGTTGCTGCCTTTGCACAACGTCATGGCGGTACCTGCCACCAGCTTTTCTCCCTCGGTGCACGGGCCATAGTTGGCGGTGCTCCAGTCTTCGCTGGCGACCTTGAAGGTCTTGCTCAGACCTACCGAGGTACTGCCGATGGCGGTGGAGTAGGTGTAGGCATAGTTGGCGCCGCTGAAGGTAAAGGCATTGGTGTCCGCCGCACTCCAGCTATCATCCAGCAGGCCGCGCAGGTAAACAGTGGTGCTGCCGAACGGCGCCACCGTGCTCTGATCCACCTTCTTGGAGACCGGCAGACCTGTGCCCTGGCTGCTACCTTGTGGTTTGGTGAACACCGCTACCGACCAAGCCGGGACGGTGAAAGTACCATTATCAAAGGTCGCGCCATAACCGATGGAGGCGGTGCCCAGTGCGGTCTGTACACTACTCTGCTGATAACCGCTCAAGCTGATGGCATTACCACTGGCATCGGTGAAGGTGCCGGTGCTCTGGCTATTGGCCGTGGCGTTGATAATCACCACCATACCATCGGTCGTGCTATCCAGATCACTGACGGTCGAGCCATCGTCGATGGTCATGACAATCAGACCTGGCGTTTGGCTGGAGCCGGTGTTACGGAAGTCGACACGATTCTTGACCGAGGTGCCATCACCCAGCGTAAACAGCGGCGAGGATTGGCGCAGTTGCAGCAGTTCCTTATAGAAGCTGCTCATCTGCGTGATCTCGCTGTTGGCCACGCCGCTGCCGGCGTCCTTGACCGACTCGATCAGCGCGTAGTTATCGCCATCCTTATCCTTGCGTGGCAGCCCCTTGTCGTAGTTGTTGTCGGTATAGGTGTAGTCAACGCGGTTGTACCAGTCGCCCGAGTTGTAGGAGTCACGCTCGAAGGACTTGGAGCGCAGCAGATCAGAGCCCTGCTGATCAAACGCGATACCCTGACCAAGCAGGACGGTCGCTTCTGAAATCGCCTGCATGCGCACGCGGCTGGCCAGATCGGCACTGGTTGACGCCTTATAGCTGATAATGTCCCAGATGGTCTGGTTATCATGCTTGGAGACGTAGTTCTGTACTTCAATCGGATCGACGGCATAGCCGGCGGCCACGGTGTTATACAGAATGTCAGCCCCCTCTTGTGGTACGTCGTCCTTGGTCTGCAGCACAAAGTCCTTCAGGTTACCGGCCATGCCAAGCATGGTCAGGTCGGACAGGTGCAGCGCCGAGTCCTTGGTGATGGCATTCTTCTCATTGGGCAGAACGTAGGCGCCGTTACCGAAGCCCTGGTTGCTGCGAATGGTATCGCCAGTATCGAACGGGCCACCGCCGCGCACCGCATCACGCAGACGATCCGAGAAGGTACCAATACCGGTGCCGCCCAGGTTGAGCTGCGAGGCAATGGTAAAGCGATCGCCCTGGCTCGAATCCCAGCCTTCACCAAAGAAGTACATATCCGAATCGACCTTCTTCACCGTGGCCAGCGCACTTTCCATCACCGACTTCGGAATGTAGCCCATCAGGTCAAAGCGGAAGGCGTCGATCTTGTAGGCCTCAGTCCAGGTCTTCAGCGAGTCGGTCATCAACTTGGCGAACATGGTGTGTTCCGGCGCAGAGTCCGAGCAGCAGGTGGCGTTCTCGACGCTACCGGTGCTTTCGTCCAGACGCTGGTAGTACCACGGTACAATCTTGTCGAGCACCGAGGTCTTATCAGTTGGCCCGGCGGCATTGGTGTGGTTATAGACCACATCCATCACCACGTTCATGCCGATATCTTCCTTGATCGCCTTGATCATCTTGCGGAACTCAAGGATACGTTGTGACCCTTCGGCATCCGTGGCGTAGGAGCCTTCTGGCGTAGTGTAGTGGAACGGATCATAACCCCAGTTATAGCTGTCATAGTCACGCAGGTAGCCATACAGCGTCTGGATGATCGGGTTGCTGCTCGAGTCGCTGCTCTTGAGCGAGGTGATCACACTCTCGATGGTGTCCGAACTGCTGCAGTAGCCGCCGAGTTGACTGTCACTGCTGACGGCGCTGTTTTTCGCGCACAACTTGCTAAATGAGTCAGTCAAATTGACAACGTTGCTTGGATTCTCATCGACCGAGGCGATATCAAACACCGGCATTAACTCGATATGGGTGGCGCCGGCGGTAGACAGTTCCTTGAGATGCTTGACCATATTAGAGCTGCTATCGGTCAATGCCAGGAATTTGCCTCGGTGTGCATCGCTGACTGTGCTGTCCCAGGCCGAGAGATCGCGAATATGCGACTCGGTGACCACCATCTTGGCCAGATCGGCCTTGGTGGTCTGGGCATGGGGCGCCTGCAGATCATCCCAGCCATCCGGTTTCAAGCTACTGTCATTGAGATCAACCACTTGGCTGTACTCGGAGTTCTGCGACAGGCTGAGCGAGTAGGGATCGGTCACTTCATAGCTCTGCACGCTACGGCTGAGCGGATGATAAACCTGCAGCGCATAACGGTAGTATTTACCCTTCAGATCGGCGGCACCGACATAGCTCCAGGCACCGGTGCTGGTGTCTTCGGTCATGTCATAGGTATTGGCGACGGTCTTGTCGGTGTTGTAGACCACCAGTTTGACGCTCTGTGCGGTCGGCGCCCACAGACGGAAGGTGACAGCATCGCTGCTGACGATGGCACCGTAGTCTAGTGCCGAGGCGGCGGTGGCATATTCATCATCCAGCGCGCCGGCAGTCTGCACCTGGGTGGCGGCTTGGACCACACCGCTGCTGTTGGTGGCAATCGCTACCAGCTCATCCTTAAGCAGCGCCTTGATATCCGTGCCGGACGGGATCTTGAACGCCGCGTAACTGGACAGATTCGGGAACTTGGCCTTGAGGTCATCGCTGAGGGTGGTGGCGGTCAGGTTGACATAGCTGTCCTTGAACTGGCCATCACTCTCATCCGGACCGATGTTGCCGGTCTTGGAGTAGTAGAGACGCACGATCGACTGGCCATCGCCATCCGGCCACAGCAGGGTGTCACCGGAGACCAGATGTGCCTTGGCCTGGGCCACCCCGAAGGCAGCAGCAAAGGCGGCCGCGCGGGTGTCATAGACGGTACTCTTACCCGGCACGACGGTAACAGTCCGGTCGGGGAAGGCGCTGAAATCGACCTTCATGTCGCTGCTGATCAGCTTGTCTGTCCCATTACGCAGGATGAAATTGACACAACCGCTGTCGCTGGTAACCGGCAAGGTCCAGTAAGGACCATAAGTATCTTCGCCAGTGGCCATGTTATCGACCTTGTCCCAACTCCCGACATCAATGCTGCTATCGGTACTATCCAGTGCGGAACAGGTGGTGTCGTTCCACAGATAGAGATTCCAGTTGGCATGTGTGCTGCTGGTGCTCTTGCTGCTTTTGCTTGAGCTGGAGGAGATGGAAGAGGTGTCGATCACATTGATGACTACCTGCTTGTCGCCAGCCGTCACGACTTCAGTCGGGCTACTGACGGTGGGCAGTGTCGCCACCGGATCGGTTGTGGAAGTCGTTTTGCTGTCCCCGCCGCAAGCGGTCAGTGACATCGCGACGATGGTGGGCATGACCCACAACGCCAGCAATTTAATTTTGGGCATTTCCTTCGTCCTTATGTGGTCCCTGTTTCGTTTTTTGCAAAGCGAAAGCAGGGCGCGTTTATTTTTGGAAAGGGAATGTCATCACCAATGTGATAACGCGCGCACTATACGAGTGCAAAATCCGCAAATTTGTGATCGGAAGTGAAAATAATTTGCTGTGCTTACAAACGTTTACATTGGCTTTTTCAAAACGAGATCTGCTTCATAGACAAGGCCATGAAAGCGATTTCAATCCCAAAATGCGTGAAATTCACACAGCAAAACAGAGATAAACGTAACCTAACAAAACTTCACATGAAGAGGCCGGATTGAGACAGTTGGAGTGGCGCAGGGCAGGGGATGGAGCGCAGGCGTGACCTCGTAGCTTGAGATTGCAGACCGGGCAGCGCACAATGCGGTACATCACATTTTCAGCAAGGATTCTGTCAGGATGGATATCGCGCAATTGCGCCGTGAGTACACACAGGGCGGCTTGCACCGGGAAGATTTACCGGTCGAACCGATGGAACTGTTCGAAACCTGGTTGCGTCAGGCCTGTGACGCCAAACTGCCGGACCCGACCGCGATGAGCGTGGCCACGGTCTCGCCAGACGGCCAACCGTTTCAGCGTATCGTGTTGCTCAAGCACTATGACGAGAAAGGGTTTGTGTTTTATACCAACCTCGGCAGCCGCAAGGCGCAACATATCGCGCAGCACGGTAAGGTCAGCCTGTTGTTTCCATGGCACATGCTCGATCGCCAGGTGCATATCACCGGTGTCGCCACCCAGCTCTCCGCGCTTGAAGTGGTCAAGTACTTCCATTCTCGCCCGCGTGACAGCCAGATTGCCGCCTGGGTCAGCCAGCAGTCGACCCGTATTTCGGCGCGCAGTATGCTCGAATCCAAGTTTATGGAGCTGAAGCAGAAATTCGCCAGTGGCGAGATCCCGCTACCCAGTTTCTGGGGCGGATTCCGCGTGGCGTTCGATAGCATGGAGTTCTGGCAGGGTGGTGAGCACCGTCTGCATGACCGCTTCCTCTATTCCCGAGTCAGTGACCATTGGCATATCGATCGCCTGGCGCCGTGATCCGGTCAGGCGATTTTGCTTAGCGGTGTCGTCCGGCACTGACTAGACTTGAGCTGTCATCTGCTATCGGGAGGAACGATGATGGAATGGCAGCGCTATCAATATCGCGTCAGTACGGATCCCGGTCTGCTGCAGTTGGCCGTGATCCATCCGTTTTTGCGTGAGAGTTATTGGGCCCAAGACATTCCCTTGGCGCGCGTTGAGCGTGCACTGGCGGGGGCACTCTGTTTCGGTCTGTATGACGGCGAGCGGCAGATTGGCCTGGCGCGGGTGATCACCGATCACGCGACGTTTGCCTATGTCTCGGATGTGTTCGTACTTCCCGCCTGGCAAGGGCAGGGGCTCGGCCAATGGTTGATGAGTTGTGTGCTGGCCCATCCTGACTTGCAAGGGTTGCGACGGATCATGCTGTCCACCCTCGATGCACATACCCTCTATCGCAAGCAAGGCTTCAGTGAGTTGCGTTACCCAGAGCGGATGATGGAAATCTTCAACGAAGAGGTCTATCGCGATAGTGAGAATCGTCTGGCCGTCATTCCGCACCTGATTTTGGCTTTTTCAGTGCTTGACGGCGATCGGTCATTCTGATCTATTACTCTCTTTTGCAGGTAGATCATCATGGCCGCTCCCGCTATCTCTATCCGTAACCTCGATCACCTTGGTTTGGTCG
>JAYROM010000214.1:0-3829 GCA_041911695.1 Aeromonadaceae bacterium | reverse complement strand
TCGGCCTACTTCTACTTTCTCGACATGACCCCGTTCCGCACCCTGTTGCAGCAAGCCAGCGTCAACGGCAGCCACTTCGAACTGAAAGACAGCCAAGGTACCAAACTGTTCGGCGAGCAGGTGGGCAGTAACTGGGTGCCGCAGGTCAACAATCTGGAGACCCATGGTGCGCGCTGGACACTGACCGGCTATGTCGATCAAACCTATATCCAGACCATCACCAGCCAGCTGAACCGCACCATCACCCTGACCCTACTGGTCGCCGGCCTGCTGATCATGGGGCTGTCGGTGCTGGCGGTGCGCGTCGCCTACAAGCCGATTATCTCACTGCGTAATCTGGTCCAGTCACTGGCCCAGGGCAATGGCGATCTGACTCGCCGCCTACAGGTGACCAATCAAGATGACTTGGGACAGATCTCCGCGGGCATCAACCAGTTCATCAGCAATCTGCAAAGTATGATGCTCGAAGTGCAGGAGGCCAGCCGTCGGCTGCAGGATGATATCCAGCAGCTCAGTCAGCAGACCGATACCAGCAAGCAGTTACTGGATCACCATGTACAGGAGACCGAACTGGCGGTCACCGCGATCACCGAAATGAGCAGCGCCGCGCAATCAGTGGCCGAACACGCGGCCACCTCGGCCCGCTTGACCCATGAGACCAGCGATCAGGCCACTCGCTCACGCGAAGTGGTCAATGCCGCCATCCACAGCGTATCGGCATTGGTTGATGAGGTGCAGTCCACCTCGAACTCGATCCATGCCATGCAGCAGCATGCCGGCCAGATCAGCTCGGTGCTCGGTGTTATCGGCGGCATCGCCGAACAGACCAACCTGCTGGCGCTGAATGCGGCGATTGAAGCGGCGCGCGCTGGGGAGCAGGGTCGTGGTTTTGCGGTGGTGGCCGATGAGGTGCGTGCCCTCGCCGCCCGTACCCAGACCAGTACCCGCGAGATCCGCGACATGCTGGACCGTCTGGAGCAGGGCACCGCCGCCGTGGTCAATGCGATGGATGGCACTCGTGATACCTGTGAGCGCACCGCGGCCAATACCGCGGAGGTGACCCACAGCCTGGATGAAATGACCGGCCATATCACCGGCATCAATGATCTGAGCAGCCTGATGGCTACCGCCGCCGAAGAGCAGCGTGCGGTGAGTGAAGAGATTGCGCAGAACATGACTGCCATCAAGGAGGTGATCAACCACCTGCACGACACCGGCGAGCAGACGCTGCGCAGTACCAGCAGTTTGGGCAATACCTATCGCCAGTTGGCGGATATTGTCGGCCGTTTCCGCTTGCAGTAAGTGCAGAGACTCAGGGTGTCTTGTTAAAGGCACCCTGACGCAATGCCAGAAACAGACCGTCGAGCACCTGGTCGACGCTGTCTTGCATCGACCCTTCAATCTCGTTCAGCCAGTTGAGAATAAATCCGTCCAGTGCGCACTGCAGGTAGACCGCCGCACGCCGACAGTCCAGATTGGCCGGTAACTGCTGATGGGCAACCGCATTGGCCAACGACAGGGCCAGATGGTCGCGATAGCCCTGTAACTGACGCAGCAGCATCGACCAGACCTTGTCATCGGTCGGCGCCTGCCCCATCAAGTTGAACAGCACCCGGAACAACTGACGATTCGCCGGGCGCTCCTGCAGCGAGCGCAGCAAATGACGAAGGGTCACCTTGATCAGCCCTAGCGGATCTCGCTCGCTCGGATCGGTGCAGGCCTCTACCAACTCCTGCATCGGTTCGCACATCTCATTCATCAGCGCGACAAACAGATCTTCCTTGTTATCGAAATGCCAATAGATGGCACCTCGGGTCACCCCGGCCTCACGAGCGATATCGACCAAACTGGTGCCGGTCAGCCCCTGACGGCCAAACAGGCTCATGGCGGCCTCCATGATCTGCTGTCGGGTCAGCATTGCCTCTTCTTTGGTTTTTCGCGCCATACTCTTTGTTGCATCCGGTTGACTTGCAGCGACGGTTATTTTCAGTTAACCCGCTTACATACATTCATGCTTGTATGTATATTGCCAGATGACTGGCCACGAGCCAAATTCCTAGTCCACAAAAAAACACGTTTTGCTTGTTGTATGAGGCGCCTTTCACATGCACAAACATTTGATTGCAAAATCCCTTGCCCTGGCCATTTTGGCCGGATCTGTTCTTACCGCCTGCGGCAAACCGCAGCAGGCCGGCCCAGGAGCCGGCGGTGCGATGCCGCCTGCCGCCGTGGATGTCCTGGTCCTCAAGACCAGTACCATTCCGATGAGCAGCGAGTTGAGTGGCCGCACCAGCGCCCGCCGTATCGCTGAAGTCCGCCCGCAAGTCAGCGGCATCGTGCTGAAGCGTCTGTTTACCGAAGGCAGCGAAGTCAAAGCCGGTCAGTTGCTGTACCAAATTGACCCGGCCACCTATGAGGCCTCCGTCGCCAGCGCCGAGGCCGCACTGGCCAAAGCCAAAGCTACCGAGCAGAGCGCTCGCCTGAAGGCGCAGCGCTACAGCGAGCTCATCAAGGCGCGTGCCATCAGCCGTCAGGACTATGACGATGCCGATGCCACTTGGAAACAGGCCGTCGCCGATATCGCCACCGCCCAGGCCACCCTGAAGAGTGCGCGCATCAATCTGGCCTATACCCGTATCACCGCCCCAATCTCTGGCCGGATCGGCAAGTCCTCGATCACCGAAGGGGCACTGGTCACGGCTCAGCAGACCACGGCACTGACCACCATCCAGCAGCTCGATCCGATGTATGTGGATGTCAGCCAGTCGACCACGGAACTGTTGCGCCTGAAGCAACAACTGGCTCAGGGCCAGCTGACGGCGGGCAAGACCGCAGCGGTCAAGATCACGCTGGAAGATGGCACCCCCTATGCTCAACCAGGCACCCTGCAGTTCTCCGATGTCACCGTGGATGAAACCACCGGCTCGGTCACCCTGCGCGCCCTGTTGCCAAACCCGGACCGTCTGCTGCTGCCAGGCATGTTCGTGCGCGCCTCGATTGGTGAGGGTGAGCGCCCGAATGGCCTGCTGCTGCCGCAAGCGGCGTTGGTGCGTACCCAGCGGGGTGGCTCCAGCGTGCTGCTGGTGAACAAGGATAACAAGGTCGAGAACCGCGACATCGTGGTCAGCCGTACTTATGGCAACAGCTGGGTGGTCGAATCCGGTCTGCAAGCCGGCGAACGGGTGATTGTGGCCGGCCTGCAGAAGGTCAAGGCCGGTGCCGCTGTCCAGCCGCATGAAGTCAGTGCCGACGCACCGGTCCAAGGCAAGGAGTAATTCCGGATGGCAAGATTCTTTATCGATCGCCCCATCTTTGCGTGGGTTATCGCGATCATGATCATGCTCGGCGGTGCCTTGGCCTGGTCCAAGCTGCCGATCGAGCAATACCCGACCATCGCCCCGCCGGCGGTGAGCATCTCCGCCTCCTACCCGGGTGCCTCAGCGGAAACCGTGGAAAACTCGGTGACGCAGATCATCGAGCAGAACATGACCGGGCTGGACAACCTGCTGTATATGTCGGCACAGAGTGACTCCACCGGGAGTGTCTCGCTGACCCTGACCTTTAAGCCGGGCACCAATGCGGATATTGCTCAGGTACAGGTGCAGAATAAACTGCAGCAGGCGACCACCCAGTTGCCGACCCTGGTTCAAGAGCAAGGCATTAAAGTTCAGAAGACCACCAGCAGCTTCCTGATGGTGGCCGGCTTTATCTCCAACGATGGCAGCATGGATAACCATGACCTGGCGGACTATGTCAATGCCAACCTCAAGGATCCAATCAGCCGTATCGACGGGGTCGGTGAACTGCAGGTGTTCGGCAGCCAGTATGC
>JAYROM010000213.1:0-11553 GCA_041911695.1 Aeromonadaceae bacterium | reverse complement strand
TCGAACCCTCGATGCGGCTTTTGACCGCATGCTCCCTTAGCAGGGGAGTGCCTTCAGCCTCTCGGCCACCTCACCGTTGCGGGTGCAGATATTACTGTCCGGGGAAAATAAGTCAAACCCTTTTTCGTCAGACTGTTTCGTTCGCACAGCAATTAGCCATTCCGAACGAAATCTCCGCACTTCAGCCAGTGGTAGCCCATTCTAGATATGAAAAAGGCGACACTCGGTCGCCTTTTCGCTTCAAATCAGTAATTTCCTACCGCATCCTCATCAGAGCCCTTCTCGGCCTGGATGCGCATATAGATCTCTTCTCGATGTACGGAGACTTCCTTCGGTGCGTTCACGCCAATGCGCACCTGATTCCCTTTCACACCCAGTACGGTGACGGTCACATCGTCGCCAATCATCAGGGTTTCGCCAACACGACGAGTCAAAATCAGCATTCATTTGCTCCTTGGTTCTGGTCACGGCAGCTCTTATTCCACCGACCGCCAAACAGTTACCGGACTCTGGTCCGGGGCACACGGCCACTCGCCGCTGCAAGATGGGGGTCGCACCTGGCAAACCACCCGCATGACATCAATATGGGGGCAATATTAGCGGCGATCAAGGGGCGGGCTTAACAAACTCCACAATGTCGACCAACGCCACTTGCCCTCAAAACAGTGACGGCCCCCGTTTTACCGGGAGCCGTCAGGGCTCTTGCTTGGCTTACCGTCCACAGACGGCCGCCACAACGCGACGAGGCGCGTTTACAGGCGTTCTTCCAGCCATGGGATGACGCTGGTCAGGGCTGCAGACAGCGCTTCCGGCTGCGTCCCCCCTGCCTGTGCCATATCCGGACGACCACCGCCCTTGCCACCCACCTGCAACGCGACCATATTGACCAGCTCACCGGCCTTAACTTTGGCGGTCAGGTCAGCGGTCACCCCGGCAATCAGGCTCACCTTGCCTTCGCTGACGGTCGCCAGCAACAGAACGCCGGATTGCAGGCGGTTTTTAAGCTCGTCCATGGTAGTACGCAGGCTCTTCGGGTCTGCCCCTTCAAGCGCGGCCACCAGCACGGTCTGGCCGTTGACCTTGACGGTCTGGCTCAACAGATTGCCGCCAGCTTGCGCAGCCAGCTTGGTCTTGAGCTGATCCAGCTCGCGCTCGAGCAGACGGCTACGATCCAGCAGATGACGAACCTTGCTGGCGATAGAGAAGGCATCCCCCTTGACCAGAGCAGCGGTCTCATCCACCTGCTCGCCCAGCTGATGCACATATTCCAGTGCAGCCTGGCCAACCACCGCTTCGATACGACGAATACCTGCCGCCACACCGCCTTCGCTCAGGATCTTAAAGAAGCCGATATCACCGGTATGCGCGGCATGGGTACCACCACACAGTTCAGTAGAGAAGTCACCCATCGAGACCACACGGACCTCTTCGTCATACTTCTCGCCAAACAGCGCCATGGCACCGCTCTCGCGCGCCGCATCCAGATCCATCAGACGGGTCTGAACCGGGGCATTGCGACGGATCTCGGCATTGACCAGTTGCTCCACTTCACGCAAGGTCGCTGGCGACACCGCTTCAAAGTGGGAGAAGTCAAAACGCAGACGATCAGCACCGACCTGCGACCCCTTCTGTGCCACATGATCCCCCAGGATCTGGCGCAGCGCGGCATGCAGCAGGTGGGTAGCGGAGTGGTGCAGCGCCGTCGCCTGACGACGGGTCGCATCAACCTCGGCGCGCACAGCGGCATGCAGCTTCAGCTCACCGCGTTCGACATAGCCCTTGTGAGCAATGGCCGACCCCAGCTTCAGGGTTTCCGTAACCGCGAACACCGCCTCACCAGCCAGCAGCAGACCGGTATCGCCCATCTGGCCACCCGACTCGGCATAGAACGGAGTATTGGCCAGAATGACCAGTGCCTCATCACCGGCACGGACGCTATCTACCGGCTGTTCGTTGACAAACAGCGCGGTAATGGTGTCTTCACCGACCAGATGATCGTAACCGGTAAAGGCCGAATCCTGATCCACTTTCAGACGCTTGTTGTAATCGACAGTAAACGCCGAGGCGCCCTTGGCGCGCTCACGCTGTTTGTCCATTTCGGCTTCAAAGCCGGCTTCATCAATGCTGTAACCGCGATCACGGACCACGTCAGCCGTCAGGTCAGCCGGGAAGCCGTAGGTATCATACAGACGGAAGACCACTTCACCCGGCACCTCCCGCGCATCACCCAGTTGCGCCAGGGCCTCTTCCAACAGCGCCAGACCACGATCCAGCGTGCGCACGAACTGCTCTTCTTCCTGACGCAGGACACGCTCGATCACCGGTTGCTGGCTACACAGCTCCGGACAGGCATCGCCCATCAGGTTGGCCAGGGTGGCCACCAGACGATAGAAGAAGGTGTCGGTAGCGCCCAGCTTACGACCATGACGCACGGCACGACGGATGATACGACGCAGCACATAACCACGCCCTTCATTGGACGGCATCACGCCATCCGCGATCAGGAAGGCGCAGGAGCGAATGTGGTCGGCAATCACGCGCAGCGACTTGTTCTCCAGATCGGTATGACCGACGATGGAAGCGGCAGACTGAATCAGCCCCTGGAACAGGTCAATCTCGTAGTTGGAGTGCACGTTCTGCATGATGGCAGAGATACGCTCCAGACCCATGCCGGTATCAACTGACGGACGCGGCAGCGACTCCAAAGTGCCGTCAGCCTGACGGTTAAATTGCATGAACACGACGTTCCAGATCTCAATGAAACGGTCGCCGTCTTCCTCAGCCGAGCCTGGTGGGCCACCCCAGATATGGTCGCCATGGTCATAGAAAATTTCAGTGCACGGACCACACGGCCCAGTATCACCCATTTGCCAGAAGTTATCCGAAGCATACGGGGCACCCTTATTGTCACCGATGCGGATAATGCGATCTGGCGCCACGCCTACCAGTTTGGCCCAAATGTCATAGGCTTCGTCATCGGACTGATAGACGGTGACCAGCAGCTTCTCTTTCGGCAGCTTGAGGACCGAGGTCAGGAAGGTCCAGGCGTAGACAATGGCATCACGCTTGAAATAGTCACCAAAGCTGAAGTTACCCAGCATCTCAAAGAAGGTGTGGTGACGGGCGGTATAGCCGACGTTGTCCAGGTCGTTGTGCTTGCCACCGGCGCGCACACAGCGCTGCGCAGTGGTGGCTCGACGATAAGGACGCACATCGCTGCCCAGGAACACATCCTTGAACTGGTTCATCCCGGCATTGGTGAACAGCAGGGTCGGGTCGTTATGCGGCACCAGCGAGCTGGAGGCGACGACCTGGTGGCCCTCGGAGCGGAAATACTCGAGAAACGCAGTGCGGATCTCAGATGTCGACATATACATGGGTTTGCAAACCTGTCTGCTTCGGAAATGGGTTGACGCTAAGCGGCATAATTTAAAAGGTATCCTGCACAAAGTAAAACCATCTGCAGGAGAAAGGGCTCAATCGGTAGCCAAGAAGGTCGTTCGGCAATGCTGCCAGGCATGACGGAGCTGCGTCGCCGTAAAGCCACGGCGCATCATGGCCTGACTAAATTTCTGCCGCAGCGACGCCTCACCACCCATTGCATCGGTCTGCCCTGCCTCGCGCGACATGCCTCGCGATTGCCACCAGCGCTCGGCCACCGCAACGGCCAGCGCCACCTCATCACAGCCCTCATCGTGCATGGCCTGCGCCAGCACCTCTTGATCAACACCATAGAGATGGCCGGCTTGCTGGATTCGGCGCGGGCCATATCCCTTGGCCAACAGGCTGCGCACCAACACGCCTGCAAAACGGGCCTCATCCTGCCAGCCTTGCGCCTGGCAGTGCTGAACTATCTCGCGCGCCTGTTGCACACTGGCGCCGGCAAGCTCCAGTTTGCCCTGCAACTCGGCCGCTGCATAATCCCGCCGCGCCAGCCAGCGCAACGCCTGGCTCATCAGCTGTTCTGCGGTGATTGCCGCCTCAGCCGGCCGCGGTCGAAATGGACGCCGTTTAATCATCAGGTCTCCCGCCCAAAAACAATCAGGGCCGGATTAACCGGCCCTGTGCTGTATCAGAGTGCTTCTTCGTCGTAAGCCAGGTCATCCCGCTCCTGCTCACTCGGCACGAATGCGGCATCCTCCAGCTCCGGTTTGTTGTCACCACCCTGCAGCAACAGGCCGCGCAGCTGTTGTTCGATCTCTTGCGAGATGGCCACGTTTTCCACCAGGAACTTCATGGCGTTGGCCTTGCCCTGGCCGATCTTCTCACCCTTGTAGGCGTACCAGGCACCAGACTTGTCGATCAGCTTGCACTTGACGCCCAGGTCGACCAGTTCACTCTCCTTGGAGATACCGGCCCCGTACATGATCTGGAAGTCAGCCTGCTTGAACGGCGGGGCGACCTTGTTCTTCACCACCTTGACGCGGGTTTCGTTACCGACGATCTCGTCACCTTCCTTGATCGCGCCGGTACGACGGATATCCAGACGAACCGAGGCGTAGAACTTGAGGGCATTACCGCCGGTAGTGGTTTCCGGGTTACCGAACATGACACCAATCTTCATACGGATCTGGTTAATGAAGATACACAGACAGTTGGCATTCTTGATGTTACCGGTCAGCTTACGCAGCGCCTGCGACATCAGACGAGCCTGCAGGCCGACGTGAGAATCCCCCATCTCGCCTTCAATTTCCGCTTTCGGGGTCAGGGCCGCCACCGAGTCGACGATGATGACATCCACCGCATTGGAGCGTACCAGCATGTCGCAGATTTCCAGCGCCTGCTCGCCGGTATCCGGCTGGGAGACCAGCAGGTCATCCACCTTGACACCCAGTTTGGCGGCATAGATCGGATCCAATGCATGTTCAGCGTCGATGAAGGCACAAGTTTTGCCCTTCTTTTGTGCTTCGGCAATGGTCTGCAGGGTCAACGTGGTCTTACCGGAGGATTCCGGTCCGAAAATTTCCACGATACGTCCGCACGGCAAGCCGCCGATCCCCAGGGCAATGTCCAGCGACAAGGAGCCAGTAGAAATGGTCTCAACATCCATGATCTGGGTATCACCCAGACGCATGATCGATCCCTTGCCGAACTGTTTTTCAATCTGACCCAGCGCGGCGGCAAGGGCTTTCTGCTTGTTCTGATCCATTTGTCTCTCCACCGGGCACGGGCCGCGGATATTTTCGTCGTTGGTGAGGATTATACTGTACAGCCATACAGCATCAAGTAGATTTTACTGTATGAAATCACATATTCCCTGCAAGGCCGTCAGGATCGCCTGTTCCCGCACCAGGATGCGGTCGCCGGCAAACTGGCAGGATCTGGCGATGGTGACCGGGGTCTCCTCGCCAGGCAGCTGTCGCGACCAGGCGATCCAGACCAGCCCGACCGGTTTATCGGCAGTGCCGCCATCCGGGCCGGCAATACCGCTGAGGGCGACCGCGACATGGGCCCTGGCCGCACGTAATGCCCCCTCCGCCATGGCCCGGGCGACCGCCTCACTGACTGCGCCGTGTTCCGCCAATACGGTCTCAGGGACCAGCAGCATCTCTTGCTTGGCCGTGTTGCTGTAGGTGACAAAGCTGCGTTCAAACCAGCGCGAACTGCCGGCTACGCCGGTCAGGGCATAAGCCACGCCACCGCCGGTACAGGATTCTGCAGTAGTCACAGTCAGGTGACGCGACAACAGACGCTCAGCCACGCATTGCGCCTGCTGGGCGATCGAGAGGAAAAGGCTGGAAGAGGACATGCGCGCTCCACGGCACCAGTGCTGGTCCCGCATTATGCCGTCGCGGACCCCGGATCATCAACCGCAGCATCTGGCAACGAATGTGGGCAATAGGAGACCATTTCCGCAACCCGTTGAGGTCGGGAGATCAGATACCCCTGGAGACAGTCGACCCCCATTGCAGCCAGATGGTCTGCCTGCTGTTGGGTCTCAACCCCTTCGGCAATTACCGCCATTCCCATGCGCCGGGCAATCATCAAGGCACTCTCGATGATCACCTCACCTTGCTGGCCCAACATGGCCACAAAACTGCGGTCGATCTTGATCGCCGTCACCGGGAAACGATGCAGGCGCGATAACGAGGAGTAGCCGGTACCGAAATCGTCGATATGGATGCCAATCCCCTGCTGATGGAGCGCTGTCACCACCTGTAACACCGTCTGTTCATGCTGTTCACTGAACAATGATTCGGTGACCTCCAGACATAATCGGGTCGCCGGCAGTCCGGTCTTACGCAGAATGAGGGCAACATCATCGGCAAAACCCGGATGAAGCAGCTGACAGATCGAGACGTTGACAGCAATGCGCGCCTTGGCCATCGGCCCCTGCCACTGCTGTGCGCTCTGACAGGCAGTTTCCAACACCCAACGGCCCAGCAGGGCGATTCGATCGGTCTCTTCTGCCAGACGAATAAACTCATCAGGCGGGATCTCCCCCAGTAGCGCATCCCGCCAGCGGCATAACGCCTCGAACGCAACCAGTTGACCATCTTGCGCCTGGATAATCGGTTGATAGACCAGATACAGACCTTGACGCTGCAGCGCCTCCTGCAAGGCATGCCCGAGATAAAAACGCCGACGTTGGTTTTCAGCAAACGACTCACTGTAAATCACCATGCCACCGCGCCCCCGGCGCTTGGCTTCCGCGACCGCCAGATCCGCTGCATGGATGACCTCTTTGGCTTCGGCGGCATCATCCGGGAAGAATGCAGCACCGATGCTTAAACCCAGCGAGATCGCATCCGCCCCTATCTGCAGGGGGGTGGCAGCCTCCTCCAGCAATCGAGCGCCCAACGCATCGACCCGCTCACGCCCTGCCGACACGCCCACCAATACGACCAGAAACTCATCGCCCCCCCAGCGACAGAGGGCTCCGCCCACCGGCAAGATGGCCGCAAAACGACGCGCCAGGGTGCGCAGCACCTGATCTCCGGTATCGTGTCCCATCGCATCGTTGATTTGTTTGAAGTGGTCCAGATCCAGAAACAGTACCGCAGCCTCGTCATCCGTCCCCCCCAGCCAGTGGCCATGCAACCAGTCAGCCAATCCAGAGCGATTCAATAATCCGGTCAACGCATCGTGGTGGGCCAACGCATGCAGATCTGCGGTACGGCTGACCACCCGCGACTCCAGTGTCTGATTGAGTTGTTGTAGATCCGCGATTAACTGCTGGTTGCGAAACTGCAGGGTCAGTCCATGCACCAGCACCCGGTGATTGCTGTGATGGGTATACAACATCACCACCCAGAACAGTGCTGCCAGCGAACCCAATAGCAAATCATGAGCACTGAAGATCAGCGCCAGCGAAGAGGGAACGAGCAATAACGAGATATAGGCGCGGCCGGTCAGTTTCAATGGCGCCACGATCCCGGTCGCCCCGCCGGCCAATGCCGAGATGATAATGGCCAACGTATATTTCAGCGAGGCATCCATCTGCGAGCCCACCAGCCACAACAGGCAACCCCAAAGACAGGCCGTCAGGATCAAACCGAGACTATTAGTGACCGTCAGGGCGTGCTGACGACGCGGCAGTTGACGAGCGTCCGTCGCCGCTCGCGTAAAAGCAAACAGCAAACCACCGCGGAGCACGGTGATCAGACACGAGGCCGTCAACCATACCGCCCACCACCAGCAATCATGTCGCCACAAGGAGAAGGCCGCTCCCGCGCTGGCACACAGGTTCACCAGCAGCATCGGCAACGTGTGGGCAAACGCCTGCGTTAAAAGATGCAACGCCATGTCGCCAGACCAATCCTCTCTGGCTGACAGGGAGACAGCTTTGCCCGCTTCGCCTTGTGTCATGCAAGCCCCACCATTACATCAACCTCTTTGCATTAGCTTGTTATACCCAGTTAGCTTGGCGCATGGAAGAAAGCCTTACCAGTCGATACCAGTATTTTCATGCGCTTATCGCACCACCCATAGGCACGCCCGTGCCATCCACGTAGACTGGTGAACGAAACGCGAGAAAAGGGATGAACTGAATGCTGGCCGGGATCGCAAGCGCTGTATTGGCGGGATTGATGTGGGGACTGATCTTTATCACCCCATGGCTGGTGCCGGACTATCCGGCGGTGATGTTGTCGGCAGGGCGCTATCTGGCGTTTGGTTTGATCTGCCTGCCTCTGGGCTGGCTGGCACGTCCTCAACTGCGCGCACTGCGTCGTCAGGATTGGTGGGTCGCCACCCGCCTGACCCTGGTCGGCAACCTGCTCTACTATCTCTGTCTGGCAGCGGCGATTCGCCGTACCGGCTCCCCGATCACCACCATGATCATCGGCACCCTGCCGGTGGTGATGGCGGTCGCTGCCCAGTGGCAGTATCGCCGACAAGGCCAGCAGCTGGCCTGGCGACGACTGTTACCTGGACTGCTGCTGATTGCTGCTGGCTTGCTGGCGGTCAATTATCAGGAGTTGCAAGATACCGCGCTGGCGGCTGACCCATGGCGCTTCGGCAGCGGCCTGTTGCTCGCGGTGCTGGCGCTGTTCAGCTGGACCTGGTACCCGCTGCGTAATGCGCGCTGGTTGCATGAACACCCGCAGCACAGCGCCAGTACCTGGGCCACCGCGCAAGGGCTGGTCACCTTGCCCCTGGCCGCCCTCGCCTATGTGCTGGCTTGTGTCGGATTGGCCTGGCAAAACCCGGACTTCCCGTTGCCGGCCGGTCCGCAACCCGGCCACTATCTGCCGCTGATGCTGATCATCGGCTTGTTATGCTCCTGGCTTGGCACCCACTGCTGGAACTACGCCAGTCAGCATCTGCCGGCAACCCTGCTCGGCCCGCTAGTGGTGGCCGAAACGCTGGCCGGGCTGCTGTATAGCTTTATATTGCGCCAGCGTTGGCCACCGCTGAGCACAGCCCTCGGGATCGGGCTGCTGGTCCTGGGCGTCCTGTATGCATTACAGACCCAGCGCCGACTGCTGGTGCCGGCTAAACGCCAGAAGGCCCACTGATCACCAGAGCAGATGGCCGACCCAAGGGGCAATGATGACCGTGAACACCCCCGCCAGCAGCATGACGATGCTGGCGATAACCCCCTCTTCGTTACCGATTTGGAAAGCCTTGGCAGTCCCACCGCCATGTGAGGCGGCCCCCAGACAGGCGCCCTTGCCCAAACTGCTGCGAATCGCCAGCAAGCCGAGGATCGCCTCACCAATGGTCATGCCGATTAAACCGGTCAGCACCACAAACAGCGCGGTCAGATTGCTGTCGCCGTGCACCATTTTACTGGCCTCAATCGCAAATGGTGTGGTCACCGAGCGCATGGCCAGGCTGCGCTGCAATAACTCTGGCAGGCCAAAGCCACGCGCCAGCAGCACACTACTGCTCACCGCGACCGTCATCGCCACCACCACGCCGACACTCAGCGACAACCAGTGCTGACGGATCAACTGTCGGTGTTCGTGGATCGGGATGGCAAAGGCGACCGTCGCCGGCCCAAGTAACCAGAGAAGCCAGTGACTATCCAGCATGTAGGCGTCATAGCTGATGTGGTAATGCAGCAGAATCGCCACCAGAATGATCGGCGTCAGCAACAGTGGCATCAGCAGCATGGTGCGTACCCGACCATACAGCCACTTGCTGAGATAGTAGATGGCCACCGTTAACAGCAGAAAACCGATGCCAGCCGCTTGCTGCGGCCACGGGGCGGTCATCAATGTATCAGCCACGTTGCGCCCTCCGTGCAGCCAGACGACACTCCAGACGATAGACACGGTCCACCACCAGGGCGGTCACCCCGATAACCAACGCGGTACTGATGATCAGCACCAGCGCAATACGCCAGCCCTGCCCGAGCAACAGCGGCTGGTAATTAACCACCGCCACCACCGCCGGCACAAAGAACAACAGCATTTCTGACAAAAGCCAGCGCGCGCCAGACTGGCACCAGGCGGGTTGGAATTTACCGGTCATCAACAGGGCCAACAGTAACAAACAACCCAGCACATTGCCGGGCAGGGGCAGATGTAGTTGTTGCACCAGCCAGGTCGCGAGCTGCCAGATAGCCGCTAACAGGGCAATCTGCCCGGTACGTTGCAGGACAAGCGACATATTGAGGTTCATGTGACGAATACTCAGCAGTGAAATAAGTGACTGCAGCAGTATAAAAGAGTGCAATTTCTGAAAAAAATGAATTCTAATTAAACAAATTATTCTTTATTGGAATGAATTGAGCCATGGACTTGCGTGCCCTGCGCTACTTTGTGGAATTAATCCGCCAACAAAGTTTCACCCGGGCGGCCGACCGCCTGTGTGTGACCCAACCGACCATCAGCAAGATGATCCGTGCATTGGAAGAGGAGGCCGGGCAACCGCTACTGCTACGCCAGGGTCACCGCTTCGCACTGACCGATGCCGGGCAGATTGTCTATCAGCATGCATTGCATATGCTGGATCAGTTGCAGCAGATGCAGGCCGGGCTCGCCGATCTACAAGCGCTGCAGCGCGGTCGACTGGCTCTGGGGGTGCCGCCGCTGGTTGGGCCGGTCGTCGCTGATTTGCTCTCCCGTTATCGCCGACGCTGGCCAGCGGTTGAATTGCATATCGTCGAATATGGTGGCTTGCTGACCGAACAGGCCTTGCTTGAGGGGCAACTCGACCTTGCCATCAACATGATGCCCGGCCCGAACAGCGAACTGCTCGCCAGCCACGAACTCGACAGCCATCTGATCCAGGCCGTCCTCCCTGACACCGCGCGCTGGCGCGCCATGCCGCAGGTCAATCTGGCCGACCTGCGCGAGGAGCCATTGTTACTGTTCAGCGAGGACTTCCTGCTCAGCGGCCGACTGGAGCAAGCCTGTCGTGACGCAGGGTTCACCCCGCAGGTTGCGGCACGCAGCAGCCAGTGGGATTTCCTGATGGCGATGGTCCGCAGCGGCATGGGTGTCGCGTTCATGCCCGCACCGATTGGCAGGCGACTCTCGCTGGAGGGGCTACTGTTACGTCCCCTGTTGCCGGCGATTGAATGGCGCCTTGGCCTCCTCTGGCCCAAGGCGCGTTATCTGTCTCGGCCGGCAGAAGCCTGGCTACAGTTATGCCGAGAAATGAGTAGCCATCACTCGGTTTAGCGGGCATTTAATCCGGCTCAGGTAAGGTGTCTCCATCGCGTCGACATAGGGTCGACCCTGACAGGAGACGAGAGGATGCACCGTTTGTTGCTAACCTTGCCCATCCTGCTGCTGAGCGGACTGGTTCAGGCCGCCTCGACCACCACCGACAGCCTGCCGCTGGTCAGCGCTGCACCGGTTCACCGCCTGCACACCCTGCCGACCATGGATCTGCAATGTGCTGACGGGGTCACGCTCCACCTGACCGGCGCCGCTGTCTATGTCAATGGACACGCAGCGCGGCTACGCAAGTATGACAATGCGTTTTATGAGGCCATCAACCCACTGGGGACCGTGGCCATCAGTCTGGATCGTGCCAGACCGGATGTCAGTTTTACGGCGGCCAAGAGCCGGCTGGGTGGTTTCTGCCACTAGGTGCTGGTTCGCCAGTCCATCAATTTGTTCTGCTGTTCCTTCGTTGATTCCTTGTTTGCTGAAT
>JAYROM010000212.1:0-3266 GCA_041911695.1 Aeromonadaceae bacterium | reverse complement strand
CCGCTACCCAACCCTAACGGAATCAATAGAAAGGAGAACAGCGGCACCGCCACCAGATTGACCGGCAACGACAACAAACTGACACCGGAAAATAACCAGCATTGCAATGGCAACATGCCGTACAGCAACCACAATTGCAGGGTCAACAGGTTACGCCGACGCAACACCACCGGCGCCATGGCGAGCAAGCCGACAGCCGAGAACGAGAGCCAGAACCCGCTGTTGAACAGCAACCAGGGCGAAGCCAGCAGCATCAGCGCCAGCACCCACCACCACACCTGCCAGCGCGACCAGCGCCGCTGCAGGCGGCGTAACAGTAACCAGAGCAAGATCATCACCCAGGCGCGCACTGCCGGTACCCCCCAACCGGAGAGCGCCACATACAGACCACTGACGCCTAATGCCAGCATCACCTGGCAGACACCGCGCCAGCGCGGTATCAGCAAGCCAAGCAGACGGCCAGCCCCCCAGCCACAACTGGCAGCCAGACCGATATGCAATCCGGAGATCGCCAGCAGATGAATGATTCCGGTCTCGCGAAATTGATCCCAGCGCGTGCGCTCGACATCATCGCGCTCACCAAAGATCAGCGCAGCCAATATCCCGCCTTGCGGTAAATCAGCCAGTAGCGGTCGAGCTTTAGCCAGCCAGGCTTCGCGCCAGGGCGGTGCAGCTTGCGGTGAGGTCACTTGCCATTGCCGCAGACTGCCACTGGCGGTAATCCCCTGCCCCAATGCCCAGGTTTCGACAGAAAACCCCGCCGGATTAGCCGTACCACGTAGTGGCCGCAGCCGCGCCTCGCCCTGCAGCTGACTGCCGGATGGTGGCGGGTCACCGGTCAGATAGAGCCGCACCTTGGGCATCGGCCATAACGAATGATCCCGCCATTGACTGACCTGTAGCACAATCTGACCACCATAGTCGCTCAGCCGGCTTTCTAGTACTCGTCCGGCTATGCTATGGTGCACTTCACCCAGTGGCAGGGTCGCCAACCAACTCAACTGGAGCCGGAAAAACAACCCGCACCAGCCTGCTCCGGCCAAACACCCGGACGTGACCCCGCCGCCTGTCGTCAGCCAGCGTTCTCTGCGCCTTCTGCGGCAGATCGCATACACTAATAGAGATAGACACAGGGCCAACACTGCCCATCCGCAGGATGGCAACGTCGGCCAGAACAAGGAACTGCTGGCCCCGGTCACTGCACCGATCAACCAAGGGGTCAGGTTGTCGGTTGAGCGAGAAGACAGAGTGAAAGACATTTTCCAACGTTGGATGCCGGACCCGGACCGGTTACGCGAGAACAAGAATCTGCGTATTTTTTCCCGCTGGCTGGCCAACCCCAACCTGTGGCATCTGAACCGGCGCTCGGCAGCCGGTGCACTGGCCGTGGGTATGCTCATGGCCTGGATCCCCGTTCCATTCCAGATGGTGCTGGCCGCTGGCGGTGCCATCTTGTGGGGCGTCAATCTGCCGATTGCCGTTGCCACCGTCTGGATCACCAACCCGGTCACCATGCCGGTGCTGTTTTATGTGGCCTACTATGTTGGTTCGCGCCTGCTGGGATTGCCACCTGTCGAATTCGGTACCAGTTTCTCGTGGCACGAAGTGGTGCAAATGATGGGCACCATTGGCCGACCCTTCCTGTTCGGTTGTGCCGTGATGGGTATCGCCAGCTCAGTCAGTAGCTACTTCCTGGTACAGGCCGGCTGGCGCTGGTCCGTTCGGAGACGGTTTCGTCAGCGTCAAGCGAGGCGCGTCACATCTTCTCGATAAGGTAAAAAATCCCTGCGCTGAAGAACTAATCAGGTCAGCAATGAAGCGCGCTTTTTGCTAGGCGAATGCCCTGCACTCAGTTAGAGTGTGGGCAGTTTTAGCGGACACGGAACCGTGCCTTCTTTCATCTTGCAGCGGATTTATTTCGCGGATTCACTGCCGATGACAGTCATCCGTGCATTCGAGGTCATCATACAACGATGGATATTCTGATCACGTTGTTCACCGATTACGGCTATTTTGCCGTGTTCTTCGTTCTACTGATCTGTGGTTTCGGCGTCCCTATCCCCGAAGACATTACCTTGGTAGCCGGCGGCATTATTGCCGGTCTCGGCTTTGCCGACGTGCACACCATGTTCGTGGTCGGCATGCTGGGGGTTCTGCTGGGCGATGGCGTCATGTTCAGTCTGGGACGCATCTTCGGCGAACGGATCCTCAAGTTCCCGCCCCTGCAGCGCACCTTGCCGCCGCACCGATTTGCGCAAGTGCAGGCGAAATTTGCCCGTTACGGACACTGGGTGTTGTTTGTCGCCCGCTTCCTGCCTGGACTACGCTCGCCGATCTTTGTGACAGCAGGGATGAGTGGCCAAGTCAGCTATGCGCGCTTCGCGATGATGGATGGGTTTGCCGCACTGATTTCGGTGCCGATTTGGGTCTATCTCGGCTATTTGGGGGCCTACAACCGTGACTGGTTGATGAAGTGGGTCTCCCGCGGCCAGACCGGCCTGCTGACCCTGGCGGGGATTGTTATTCTGGCGGCAGCCATCTATGCCCTGCGCCACTATCTGCGCGAACGCCAGCGTCGTCAGACGTTGTCGCAAGACGAGTAACCATTCAGTTGAGCCATCGGGTCGAGATAGTGCCGGATGGAGAGGTAATCACGCCCTGCTTGGTCAGGGCGTTGTTGTTTCTAACGTCATTCGGCGAGGTCGGCAAGCCGACGAGAAAACAAGTGCCGAACCAGTTGAGCACCCCATAGGCTCATCGGAGATCACACTGCGGCGTATTACGCTACGCTAATACGCCCTACAAAGGCAAAAACCATTATAAATTCAATACCATAACCACTTTTAGGGCGCATTAGCCCGCGTAATGCGCCGTATGCACACTACACCTGGCACCCTGTGACATCACCAAGCTAACAGCGAGACAAATGGCTGTTTCAACCCACCATCCCATGGGATCGGCCATACCCGTACTACGGCGGATTACGCTACGCTAATCCGCCCTGCAAAGGAAAAATCATTTTAATTCAATGATATAATCTGTGCAGGGTGTAATGCGATCAACCGCGTCCCAGTTCGCGGGCGGGTTGTAGGCCGCTGGCGCGCCAGGCGGGATAGAGGGTGGCAAGCAGGCTCATCAGTAGTGCGGCGCCGGCGACAATCGCCACATCCAGCGCGTGCAGTTCCGAAGGTAGAAAATCGATAAAGTAGATATCCGGGTTGAGGAAACGGTGGCCAATCAGGCTTTCCAGACCGGCAATCATACTG
>JAYROM010000211.1:0-4142 GCA_041911695.1 Aeromonadaceae bacterium | reverse complement strand
CGGCAACTCTTCGCGGATCTTGGCCAGCAGGGCCTTGACCACACGCGGGTTACCACAAACGATGTTACCGCTGTTGTAGAAGTTGTGGCCGCCAACAAAGTCGGTTGCCAGCGCGCCTGCTTCACGGGCGATCAGTTCGCCAGCCGCCAGATCCCACGGCTTCAGGCCGAGTTCCCAGTAACCGTCCACACGACCGGCGGCCACATAGACCAGATCCAGGCTGGCAGTACCGGCGCGACGGATGTCTGCACATTCAGCGAAGATGCCATCAAACATCTTCTTGTACGCATCCAGGTGGTGACGATGACGGTGCGGGAAGGAGGTGGCCAGTACGGTGCCGTCCAGATCGCGGGATTCGCCGACACGGATACGGTAACCGTTCAGCTGGGCGCCCTGGCCACGGCTGGCGGTAAACAGTTCATCACGGATCGGATCGTAAACGACGCCGACTTCGGTACGGCCCTTGACACGCAGGGCGATCGAAACGGCAACGTGGGGGATACCCTTAACGAAGTTGGTGGTGCCATCCAGCGGGTCAATGATCCATTGGTACTCGGAGCCCTCAACGCCTTGAACGCCGAACTCTTCACCGATCACACAGTGATCCGGGTAAGCTTTCAGCAGCGTGCGGACGATGGTTTCTTCGGCTTCGCGGTCGACATTGGTTACCAGATCATTCTTGGCCTTTTCAGCCGTCTGTACGTTGGCAGTGTTGCCAAAGTTACGAGCAATAACCTGACCGGCGCCGCGAGCTGCACGCACGGCAATATTGAGCATGGGATGCATAAATTGACTCACCAGATGTTAAAGAACAGAACGGAAAAACAGCGGGCCGCATTATAACGGCCCGAGGCGAAGCAGGCAAACGGCTTTTACAGCCGAAGGCCGCTAAACGATGCGAACGGGGCGACTTAACGCCCCATCGACCCTTACAGCTTGTTGGTGGTGACGTACTCGTAGAAATCAGTGAAGCCACCAATGTGGGTCTCACCGACGAAGATCTGCGGCACGGTACGCACCGGTTTGCCAACGATCTCGTGCAGATCGGCGATGCTCATCTGCTTTTCAAAGATGTCGATGTATTCGTAGGCGAACTGGCGCTCTTCACACAGGTTGACTGCGTTTTCGCAGTACGGGCATTGCGGCTTGCCGTAGATGGTCACTTTTTCCATAGACTACTCCTCGGTGCAATGGGCAGGCTGACGTCAACCATGATGAGGTCAGGCATGCAAACGGGCAAATTTTTCCAGTAAGGCATCCTCGGTCTCCGGCCAGGCCGGATCGGGGATAATGCAATCAATCGGACACACACTGACACAGGTTGGCTGTTCATAAAAGCCAATACACTCGGTACAGCGGTCGGGATCAATCTCGTAAACGCGCGGGCCGAAGTGAATTGCCTGATTCGGGCACTCCGGCTCGCACATATCGCAATTGATGCACTTTTCGGTGATCAGCAATGCCATCAGGCAGAGACCTGATGTGGCTGACGGGTGTTGGCGCCATCGTCCAGATTGCGCAGCACGATACCAAAGCCGACATCAATATCCTGCGGCACCGGCAGCGAGACGGTATGGCCGTCACCCGGTGCCACATCGATCAGTTCACCGCGTTTGTTGAACAGCTCTTCGAGTTTGAACGAGATGTTCCCGTGTGGCGTCATCAGTTCCAGGCTGTTACCGACCAGGAACTTGTTTTTCACCGCGACATCGACCAGCCCGTTGGCCTGACGGCCCAGCACTTCACCGACAAACTGCTGGCTGTCGGAGACCGAATAGCCGTAGTCGTAGTTCTGATAATCGCTGTGCACATGGCGGCGCAGGAAGCCTTCGGTATAACCGCGATGGGCCAGGCTCTCCAGCGTGCGCGACAGATCCGGGTTGAATGGCCGGCCGGCCACCGCATCATCAATCGCCTGACGATAGACCTGCGCGGTACGGGCGCAGTAATAGAAGGACTTGGTGCGGCCTTCGATTTTCAGCGAGTGGACGCCGAGTTTGGTCAGCCGCTCGACATGCTGGATGGCGCGCAGGTCGCGCGAGTTCATGATGTAGGTGCCGTGTTCATCTTCAAACGCGGTCATGAATTCGCCCGGACGGTTCTTCTCTTCCAGCAGCACCAGTTGGTCGGTCGGCAGGCCGAGGCCCAACGTCGGTTCGACCTGCACCGGGATCGGCGCCTGACGATGCACGATCTGGCCAACGTCATCTTCCTTGCCTTCGTGCACCTTGTACTCCCAACGGCAGGCGTTGGTGCAGGTGCCCTGGTTCGGGTCACGCTTGTTCAGATAACCGGAGAGCAGGCAGCGGCCGGAGTAGGCCATGCACAGCGCGCCATGCACAAACACTTCCAGCTCGATGTCTGGGCAGTGCTGGCGGATCTCTTCAATTTCGTCCAGTGACAGCTCGCGCGACAGGATCACGCGCTCCAGCCCCATCTTCTCCCAGAACTTGACGGTCGCCCAGTTCACCGCATTGGCCTGCACCGACAGATGCACCGGCATCTGCGGGAAGTGCTCGCGCACCATCATGATCAGCCCCGGGTCGGACATGATCAGTGCATCCGGGCCCATATCGACCACCGGCTTCATGTCGCGGACAAAGGTTTTCAGCTTGGAGTTATGCGGCTGGATGTTGGCCACGACATACAACTTCTTGCCCAGACTGTGGGCTTCGTTGATCCCTAATTGCAGGTTGTCGTGGTCGAATTCGTTGTTACGCACCCGCAGGCTGTAACGGGGTTGGCCGGCATAAACGGCATCAGCGCCATAGGCAAACGCATAGCGCATGTTCTTCAGCGTCCCCGCTGGAGAAAGCAACTCAGGTCTAAACATAATGTCTCTCAGTCTGATCACAGGTCAGGAAGGCCCCACCAGATGGGGCCGGCGGCGAATTGTAGCTGTCAGAAGGTAGGCATGCCAGTGTTTTGCCCGCGAGCCGTCGTCCTTCAGCTTCGAGCAGCCGGGGCGGTCGGCGCTGAGCATCGCAAAGCCCGATGTTTACCGCGTGATGTTTCCCGGTGCTGGCATACAATTCATGCTCAGATACCAGTGAGATAACTAAGGAGAAGAGATGACGGCTCAACCTGTCCAGCAGCAGATCGGTAATGTGGCCCTGGTGGTCCGGGACTATGACGAGGCGATTGCCTTTTACACCGAGAAGCTCGGTTTTCAGTTGATCGAAGACACTGACTTGGGGGAGGGCAAACGCTGGGTGCAGATAGCACCACCAAATTCCACCGGTACCTGCCTGCTATTGGCGCAAGCCAGCACCGACGCACAGCGCCAAGCCATCGGCAACCAGGCTGGCGGCCGGGTGTTCCTCTTTCTGCAAACCAACGACTTTTGGCGCGACTATCAGGCGATGAAAAGCCAGGGCGTGGTGTTCTTGGAAGAACCGCGCGAGGAGGCCTACGGCACCGTGGTGGTGTTCCAGGATCTCTACGGCACCAAGTGGGATCTGCTGGAGCGCAAGTCACCCGCCTGACGGGATGCTCAGTCTATTAACGATGAACTGCTGTCGTAGGTTGGCCGCTGAGCGTTAGCGAAGCCCAACGGCAAACTGCGTGGCGGAATCACCGTCACACCACGCGCAGAAGGGGACATGGCGTCATCGCTGCATGCCCCCCTTCAGCCACACTCTCGGTTGAAAAAATTCATAAATCATGATCTTGGCCATTCCCCCCGCAAAATGAGTGCGCTAGCGTAGAGACTCAAAACGCGCAAGGTGCCTGTTGTGACAGGCCGTGCACCATCTTTCTCCCGGCACTGTGGCAGCCGCAAAGCTAGGGGCGGTAGCTAATGCCTTTAGCAAGTGCTGCGCGTGCCAGGAAACCCTAGCGAGTCCCTTCGTCTGATAGGCGACGTTTATGCCATCAGCCTGCTCGGTCGGTTGGAGATACCTGTGCGGGGACAACGGGATAGGGGGGGCCATCTGGACGGGCGCTGGTGTGATCGATGGCAAGAGTGTTCAGGATATGTGGCATTTTGCCGCATAAAAAAGATTGTTAGCGCTCAAAAATTGGCCTGCATCTATAGATTGAGGAATCAATGAGAATAAAAAAAGGCGCTGTTCCCTTTACGTGTTGTTCAGAATTTTGACCCCACCAGATAACCAGGATTTCGCACTGTTGGGCTCTTGGTT
>JAYROM010000210.1:0-34768 GCA_041911695.1 Aeromonadaceae bacterium | reverse complement strand
TTACCAGTTGCTGCCAAAAATGAAAGAGGCCAATGCAGTCCTATTGCTGGATAAATTTATCTACTACCTGAAGCAACACCGTTTATATAGCCGCACACTTGGAATTATTTGAGTCTCTAAAAATGAGGGGATCTCTAAGGCCAATAAATCGACTGGCTGGCGAACAATTGATGCAATATGGTGCAATGTGTGCGGTTGATCAGTGTTGTTGAGGTGGATGAGTCCACCGCTTCTGTCGGCGCGGAGGACAGGGCATAATGCGCCAAGCAACCTGGAGGCCGCATGTCTGCACTGATCGATACCTTTGTTGATGCCCTATGGCTGGAGCGCGGCCTGTCAGAGCATACCCTGACGGCGTACCGCACCGATTTGGGCGGGCTGGAGCAGTGGCTCGATCAGCGCGGTGCGTCGTTACTGACCATGCAGGGCGGCGATCTGCATGACTATCTGGCCTGGCGTCTGACGCAGGGCTACAAGGCGACCTCCACGGCGCGGCTGTTATCAGCCTTGCGGCGTTTCTGCCAGTACCTGATCCGCGAGCAGTTGCGCGAGGATGACCCGACCCGACTGCTAGACAGCCCCAAACTGCCGCAGCGCCTGCCGCGCGATCTGACCGAGGCCCAGGTCGATGCCCTCCTTGCCGAGCCGCAGGTCGAGGATGTGCTGGAGTTGCGCGACAAGGCGATGCTCGAGCTGCTGTATGCCACCGGCTTGCGTGTTACCGAGCTGGTCAGTCTGACCATGGAGCATGTCAGCCTGCGCCAGGGGGTGGTGCGCGTACTGGGCAAGGGCAGCAAGGAGCGGCTGGTGCCAATGGGTGAGGAGGCCATGTATTGGCTGCAGCACTATCTGCACGGCGCGCGTGGCGAACTGCTTGGCCTGCAGCCCTCGGATGTCCTGTTTCCGTCGCGCCAGGCGCGGATGATGACGCGGCAGACCTTCTGGCATCGCATCAAGTTGTATGCCGGACGCGCCGGCATTGCTTGCGAGCTGTCGCCGCACACCTTACGCCATGCGTTCGCCACCCACCTGCTCAACCACGGCGCCGATCTGCGCGTGGTGCAGATGCTGCTCGGGCACGCTGATCTGAATACCACCCAGATCTATACCCATGTCGCGCGTGAACGCCTGCAGGCACTGCACGCACAACACCATCCGCGCGCCTGAGACGGGATCGCGATTACCAGTCGATACCCTGACTTTCCTCCTGCGCCGCAGCCAGAAACTGGCGCAGCAGGGCCAACCGCGGTCGGGCCAGCGCGCGGCTGCTCTCCAGTAGCAGGTCTGCCTCCAACGCCAGGGCCAGTTCCAGTACCGGCAGCACGTCGCCAAAGCGCGGATAACGGGTATCACGTCCGACTTTACTGATCGTACGCAACAGGCCGGTGGCACCGAGCAACTCCAGCACATCGGCATCATGCAGCAGGCGGGCGGTGAGGTCGGCGGGCCGCGCCTTGGCATGATGCTGGGCGATGGCCGCGACCACCGCCGGGATCTTCTCTGCCGGGAACGCCCATTGCGCCAGCAGGGCAGGGGCGCGCCCCAGGATGTAGGCGACGTTGTCCCATTGACCCAGCGCCGCCGGATCAGTCGGCCGGTGGCCGATAAACACCCCCAGATCATGCAGCCAGCAGGCGGCGAACAGCACGTCATCATCAAACGGCTGGTCGCCCGCCAGCCGGCAGGCCAGGGCATAGAGCCGCGGCTGATGGCTGAACTTGTCCACCGGCAGCGCCTGGGTGCGGATGTAGTCAGTGAGCGTCTGGCGCCAGTTGGGGGTCATGCGGCGTTCCTGTCGGGAAAGAGGGCTCTAGCATAGCGGAACCGGCTGGCGAGCGGGAGACCATCAGGCAGGTGCGGGGCGAGAGGGAGGGGAAAAACAACGGGCCGCATGAGGCGGCCCGTCGGGGAGGATCAGAGACCCAGCTTCTTGTGCAGATAGTGGATGTTGGTGCCACCCTGCATGAAGTGTTCGTCACGCATGATCTCTTTTTGCAGCGGGACGTTGGTCTTGATGCCTTCGATGACGATCTCGTCCAGCGCCTGGCGCATACGGGCGATGGCGATGTCTCGGTTTTCACCGTAGCAGATCAGCTTGCCGATCATCGAGTCATAGTACGGCGGCACGGTGTAGCCACTGTAGATATGGGAGTCCCAGCGCACGCCCGGACCGCCCGGGGCATGGAACCACTCGATCTTGCCGGGCGCCGGCAGGAAAGTATGCGGGTCTTCCGCATTGATACGGCATTCCACGGCATGGCCCTTGATGCGGATATCTTCCTGCTTGATGCTCAGCGGCTGGCCGGCGGCAATCTTCAGCTGCTCCTTGATCAGGTCGATGCCGGTGATCAGTTCAGTGACCGGATGCTCGACCTGGATACGGGTGTTCATTTCGATGAAATAGAACTCGCCGTTTTCATACAGGAACTCGAAGGTACCAGCGCCACGATAGCCGATTTCAACACAGGCTCGCACACAGCGTTCACCGATGAACTTGCGCATCTCTTCGGTGATGCCCGGTGCCGGCGCCTCTTCGACCACCTTCTGGTGACGGCGCTGCATCGAGCAGTCACGTTCACCGAGGTAGAGGGCGTTGCCCTGGCCGTCTGCCAGCACTTGGATTTCGATGTGGCGCGGGTTCTCCAGGTACTTCTCCATGTAGACCATGTCGTTGTTGAAGAACTGGCCGGCTTCGGATTTGGTCAGCGCCACGGAGTTGGCCAACTCGGATTCGTTCCGCACCACACGCATACCGCGACCACCGCCGCCACCGGCAGCCTTGATGATCACCGGATAGCCGATACGCTTGGCGATAGCGGCGTTCTCGCGCGCGTCATCGCCGATCGGACCGCCCGAGCCCGGGACACAAGGGACACCGGCCTTCTTCATCGCATTGATGGCGGAGACCTTGTCGCCCATCAGGCGGATGGTGTCGGCACGCGGGCCAACAAAGATGAAACCGGATTTTTCTACCTGTTCGGCGAAATCGGCATTTTCCGACAGGAAACCGTATCCCGGGTGAATGGCGACCGCGCCGGTGACTTCAGCAGCAGCGATCAGCGACGGCACATTCAGGTAGGATTCCTTGGCAGACGGACGCCCGATACAGATGGTTTCGTCGGCCAGCTTTACGTGCTTCAGGTCGCGATCCGCGGTGGAGTGCACGGCCACGGTCTTGATGCCCAGTTCCTTGCAGGCGCGCAGGATACGCAGGGCAATCTCGCCGCGGTTGGCAATGACTACTTTGTCCAGCATGTCAGACTCTCTTACTCAATGATGAACAGCGGCTGATCGAATTCGACGGTATCGCCGTTGCTGACCAGGATGCTCTTGACCACACCGGTCTTGTCGGACTGGATCTGGTTCATCATCTTCATGGCTTCAACGATGCACAGCGGATCGCCGGCCTTGACCTGTTGGCCTTCTTCGATGAACGGACCGGCATCCGGGCTGGCAGAGCGGTAGAAGGTACCAACCATCGGCGAACGGACCACATGACCGCTCAGTGCCGGGGCTGCGGCGGCAGCGCTCGGCGCCAGGGCCTGCGGCTGTGCAGCCAGCGGGGCGGCAACCGGGGCCGGTGCATAGGCAACCGGGGCAACGGCAGAACCATGGCGGCTGATACGGACCGATTCTTCACCTTCGGTGATTTCCAGTTCGGCGATGCCGGACTCTTCAACCAGTTCGATCAGCTTCTTGATTTTACGGATATCCATTTGCATTCTCGGTTCAACTTCTCTGGCAGTTAACGGGTGGACCGGCGCAAGGTGCGCACGGCAGCTTGTAACGCGAATTCATAGCCATCGGCACCTAGTCCGCAGATGACGCCGACCGCCTTGTCCGACAGGTACGAATGGTGCCGGAAAGGTTCGCGGGCGTGCACATTGGAGAGGTGAATCTCGATAAAGGGGATAGCGACCCCCAGCAGTGCGTCACGCAAGGCGACACTGGTATGGGTCAGCGCCGCCGGGTTAATCAGAATAAAATCTACCTGGCCCATGGCCTGGTGGATGGTCGTCAACAGTTCATGCTCGGCATTCGACTGCAGGTGCTGCAGGTCGACATCAAGCTCGCTGGCCAGACCTTGCAGACGGGTGACGATATCATCCAGGGTGTCCGCGCCATAGATGGCCGGTTCGCGCTTGCCCAGCAGGTTCAGGTTAGGCCCATTGAGCAGCAGGATTCGATGTTTCGCAGTCATTATGCGTCTATCCTAGGCAATCATGCGGCGATTGTGCTGCGATGTGGCACCTTGCCGCCGGAACGTCTTTTTTAGGCCTTCCGGCCGCGACCTGCAAGCGCAAGTTACGCAATTATAGTGATTTCAGGCAATTTGGCAGCACTTTACTGGTCTAATCAGCCGACTCCGCTCACATTTTGCTCACTGGTAAAGCCTTGCGGGGCAAGCGGATCGGCGGCATAGGGTTAATTGGCTGAAACCCGAACTACCCAGCCGGCGTGGGGCAAGGTAGAATGTGAGCAACCCCCCAATACCATCTTTACGCGACGTCAGGAGAAAGGGATGCTGAAGCGTGATATGAACATTGCCGATTACGATGCCGAGCTGTGGACAGCGATTACAGACGAAACGGTGCGCCAGGAAGAGCACATCGAACTGATCGCCTCTGAAAACTACACCAGCCCGCGCGTGATGCAGGCCCAGGGGTCCCAGTTGACCAACAAGTACGCCGAAGGTTATCCGGGCAAGCGTTACTATGGCGGCTGCGAGTTTGTCGACAAGGTAGAAACCCTGGCTATCGAACGTGCCAAGGCGCTTTTTGGGGCGACCTACGCAAACGTTCAACCGCACTCCGGCTCTCAGGCCAACAGTGCTGTTTACATGGCGCTGCTGCAGCCGGGCGACACCGTACTGGGGATGAACCTGGCCCACGGTGGTCACCTGACCCACGGCTCACCGGTGAACTTCTCCGGTAAGCTGTACAACATCATTCCTTACGGCATCGATGCCGCCGGCAAGATCGACTATGTCGAGCTGGAACGCCTGGCGCTCGAGAACAAGCCGAAGATGATCATCGGCGGCTTCTCTGCCTACTCCGGGATCGTGGATTGGGCCAAGCTGCGTGAAATCGCCGACAAGATTGGTGCTTACCTGTTTGTCGACATGGCCCACGTCGCCGGTCTGGTGGCAGCCGGTGTCTACCCGAACCCGGTTCCGCACGCCCACGTCGTCACCTCCACGACCCACAAGACGTTGGCCGGTCCGCGCGGTGGTTTGATCCTGTCTGCCGAAAACGACGAAGAGCTGTACAAGAAGCTCAACTCCGCCGTCTTCCCGGGCGGCCAGGGCGGCCCGCTGATGCATGTGATCGCCGGCAAGGCGGTGGCGTTCAAGGAAGCGATGGAGCCGGAGTTCAAGGTCTACCAGCAGCAGGTCGTGGTCAACGCCAAGGCGATGGTCAAGGTGTTCCTGGCGCGCGGTTACAAGATTGTCTCCGGTGGTACCGACAACCATCTGTTCCTGGTTGACCTGACCGACAAGGAGCTGACTGGTAAGGATGCCGATGCCGCACTGGGCAAGGCCTATATCACCGTCAACAAGAACTCGGTACCGAACGATCCGCGTTCGCCGTTCGTCACCTCCGGGATCCGTATCGGTTCACCGTCGATCACCCGTCGCGGTTTCACCGAAGCCGATGCCAGCGAGCTGGCCGGCTGGATCTGTGATGTGCTGGATAACCACACCGACGAGCAGGTACTGACCGCCACCCGTAACAAGGTGCTGGCTATCTGTAAGCGTCTGCCGGTTTACGCCTGAGCCGTCAGCCCGATGGTCCGGACTGGATACCGCCCGTGCGGTTGACAGCCGGACCCGCTAAAAAGCCGCCTGCGGGCGGCTTTTGCGTATGTGTTGTCCGCGGTGCCCTCTGATACACTGCAAACACCTAATCCTGGCGGAGTCCTGACATGCACTGTCCCTTTTGTAATGCCGAAGATACCAGGGTGATTGATTCGCGACTGGTGGCGGAAGGCCATCAGGTGCGGCGGCGTCGCGAGTGTGCCGAATGCCATGAACGCTTTACCACCTTCGAAAGTGCCGAACTGGTAATGCCGCGCATCATCAAGAGCAATGGCAGCCGTGAACCTTTCAACGAAGAGAAGCTGCGTGGCGGGATCCAGCGTGCGCTGGAGAAACGGCCGGTGAGCATGGAGGCGGTCGAGGAGAGCATCAACCGCATCAAGTCGCAACTGCGCGCCACCGGGGAGCGCGAGGTGGATTCCAAGCTGGTGGGCAATCTGGTGATGGAGGCCCTCAAGGGGCTGGACAAGGTCGCCTATATCCGCTTTGCCTCGGTCTATCGCAGCTTTACCGATATCCGTGAATTTGGCGAAGAGATCGCCCGTCTGGAGAAGTAATTGATGCTGCAAGACGATATGCAGTACATGCAGCGGGCACTGGATCTGGCCGCAAAGGGCCAGTACACCACGGCGCCCAATCCGAATGTCGGCTGTGTGCTGGTCCGCGATGGCCAGATCGTTGGCGAGGGCTGGCATCAACGGGCCGGCGAGCCGCATGCCGAAGTGCATGCCTTGCGGGCGGCCGGAGACGCGGCGCGCGGCGCCACCGCCTATGTGACCCTGGAGCCCTGCTCGCACTATGGGCGGACTCCGCCGTGTGCGCTGGCCTTGATCGAGGCCGGAGTGCGCCGGGTGGTGGTGGCGATGCAGGATCCCAATCCGCTGGTGGCCGGTCGCGGGCTGACTCTGCTGCGTGAGGCCGGCATCGACGTGGTCTGCGGTATCGGTGAAGCCGAAGCCGAAGCGCTGAATCCGGGCTTTATCAAGCGGATGCGCCACGGCCTGCCCTGGGTGCGGGTCAAGCAGGCGGCGACGCTGGACGGTCGCACGGCGCTGGCCGATGGCCGCAGTCAGTGGATCACCGGCCCCGAGGCGCGTGCCGATGTGCAGCGCTGGCGGGCGCGCAGCAGTGTGATTCTGGCCGGTGCCGATACGGTGCTGGCGGATAACCCGGCGCTGAATGTGCGCTGGCAGGCGCTGCCGGAGGCGGTGCAGGCTGAGTATGCGCTGGCCAGCGTGCGCCAGCCGGTGCGGGTGATTGTCGACAGCCGTAATCGCGTCGACGCCACCGCGCATCTTTTCACCTGCCCCGGGCCGATATGGATGGCACGCGCCACGCCGAAACCGGATTGGCCGGCCGGACAGGAGGAGTTGCTGCTACCGACGGTGCCCTCCGGTAAGTTGGACCTACGGGCCTTGCTGCAGGCGTTGGCCGCGCGGGGCGTCAACGAGGTATGGGTCGAGGGCGGGCGCCAGTTGTCCGCCGCCCTGCTGGCCGTGGGGCTGGTCGACGAGTGGTTCCTCTACTTGGCGCCCAAGGTGCTGGGGGAGAGTGCGCAGGGGTTACTGGCCTTGCCGGCGCCCGATACGCTGCCGGCCGGAGCGCAATTTGCCTGGCAGGATATGACGCGTATCGGCGTGGATCTGCGGTTAATTCTGCGGCCGTTGGCGGCTTTAGAGGAGTAAGGGATGTTTACCGGAATTATCGAAGCGGTGGGGCAGATAGCCTCGATGCAGCGGCGCGGCGAGGATGTCGCCGTCTATGTGCGTAGCGGCAAACTGGATCTGGGCGATGTCCGCCTGGGTGACTCCATCGCCACCAACGGCATCTGTCTGACCGTGGTGGCCCTGCCGGGTGATGGCTATATCGCCGACGTGTCGGCGGAAACCATCGCCCGCACCGGCTTTGCCCATTACGGTGCCGGTCAGCGCGTGAACCTGGAAAAGGCGCTGCAGCCGACCAGCCGGTTGGGTGGACATCTGGTCTCCGGGCATGTCGATGGGGTCGGTACCGTGGTGACAATCCAGCCGCGCGGCCGTGCCGTCGAATACTGGATCGAGGCGCCGGCCTCGCTGGCGCGCTATATTGCCGAGAAGGGCTCGATCACCGTGGATGGCATCAGCCTGACGGTGAACAGTGTCGACGGGGCGCGTTTCCGGCTGACCATAGTGCCGCACACCACGGCAGAAACGACCATCAGTGACTGGGAGGTTGGCACCCGCGTTAATCTGGAGGTGGATGTCATCGCTCGCTATCTCGAACGCCTGGTGCTTGGCGAGCGCGCCGCACAAAGTGACAGTGCAAGCCATATCACGCTGGCGATGCTGGCTGAACACGGATTTGTTCGTTAATGCGTGCCAGTAGACGGCGAGGCCAGGTTGTCATCTCGTGCCGTTATCATTACGGAACGTATTGAAATAATTATAGAATGTGCCCTAGCAATCTTGCTGGTCGGCACGGGTTTTTAGTCATCGGCGGAGTGTGCTAGAATGCGCGCACTTTTACGCCATTAATCAGGATTTTCTCCATGAAGGTCATTGAAGGAAACATCGCTGCACCGGCGGCTCGTATCGCCATCGTGGTTTCTCGCTTTAACAGCTTCATCAACGATCGTCTGGTTGACGGTGCGCTGGATGTGCTGAAGCGTCAGGGCATGGTCCCGGACGAGCAGATTACCCTGGTGCGCGTCCCTGGTGCGGTGGAAATTCCGCTGGCGGTAAAGAAGCTGGCCAAGAACGGCCAGGTCGATGCCATCATTGCACTGGGCTGTGTCATCCGTGGTGATACCTATCACTTCGAACTGGTTGCCAACGAGAGCAACAAGGGCATGGCGCAGGTAATGCTTGAATATGAAGTGCCGGTGGCGTTTGGGGTGTTGACCACCGAAAACGTCGAACAGGCCATCCAGCGTGCCGGCACCAAGGCCGGTAACAAGGGCGCTGAAGCGGCCCTGAGCGCGCTGGAAATGATCAACGTCCTGCAAAATCTGGACGCCTAAGGAGTACATGAGTGAAACCGTCTGAACGCCGCAAGGCACGCCATTTTGCGGTCCAGGCCATCTATCAGTGGCAGATGACCCGCGACAACGTCGCCGATATTGACGAGCAGTTCAAGCTGGAACAGCAGATGAAAGGGGTGGATGTCGGCTACTTCAGCGAATTGCTGCTGGGTGTCGCCACCAACGTCGACCGCCTGGATGCTGCCTTCTCGCCCTACCTGTCACGCAAGCTCGAAGACCTGGATGTGGTCGACAAGGCTATTCTGCGTCTGGCCACCTTCGAACTGCTCTATCGCAAGGATGTCCCGTATCGTGTGGTCATCAACGAGGCGATCGAGCTGGCTAAGGCCTTCGCGGCGGAAGACAGCCACAAGTTTGTCAACGGGGTACTGGACAAGGTGGTCAGAGCGCTGGGCGCCTGATGCCATCACCATGCCCGACCTGAAGCCAGCGCAAGCTGGCTTTTTAATTGGAGCCAAATAGAGGGAAAACGTCATGGGTGAATTCGAGGTCATTCGTCGTTTCTTTCAGCGCCCGTTACGGCGCAAGGATGTGGTGACCGGCCCGGGTGACGACTGTGCCTTGCTGCGAGTGCCGGCCGATAACCTGTTGGCGGTCAGTACCGATACGCTGGTGGCCGGGGTGCATTTCTTTGCCGATATGGATCCGGTGCGTCTTGGCCATAAGGCCCTGGCGGTTAATCTGTCCGATCTGGCGGCGATGGGCGCCGAGCCGCGCTGGGTCTCGCTGGCGCTGACCTTACCGCAGGCCGACGAAGCCTGGCTCGACGGGTTCAGTCGCGGCTTCCTGGCACTGGCCGACTTCTATAATGTAGAGCTGGTCGGTGGCGATATGACCCGCGGACCCTTGTCGATCACGGTGAGTATCAAAGGTGTGGTGCCCGAAAACGGGGCATTGCACCGCGGTGGTGCTCAACCGGGAGACGGGATCTGGGTGACCGGTGAACTCGGTGGGGCCGCTTTGGCGCTGCAGCATCTGCTGGGTCGCCTGCCCGGCGCACCGGAAGCAGACCTGCTGACCCGGCTCGAGTGCCCGCAGCCGCGGATTGTCACCGGCATGGCGCTGCGTGGGGTGGCCAGCAGTTGTCTCGATCTGTCAGATGGACTGGCCTCAGACCTTGGCCATATCTTGCGTGCCTCCGGGGTTGGTGCGCAGATTGATCTGGAGCGCTTGCCGCTGCCAGTGGCGCTCAAGGCGTTAGCTGAAGAAGAACGTTGGTCACTGGCGCTGGCTGGTGGTGATGATTATGAACTCTGCTTCACCGTACCCGAAGGGCAACGCGGTATGCTGGAAACCTTGATCGCCGCACAGGGGATCACGGCCTACGAGATCGGCCGCATTATCAGTGGCCCATCGACCATTACCTGGCAGCTTGCGGGTCAGGAGCAAGGTCTGGCTCTACAAGGCTGGGACCACTTCAAGGAGGAGGTATGATCAAAGCTGAATTACGCCACCTGTCCTGGCGCAATCCGTTGCATTGGCTGGCGACCGGATTTGGTAGCGGTCTGTCACCGTGGGCGCCGGGTACCATGGGCACGCTGATGGCCATTCCCTGCTATCTGCTGATTGCCGGGCTGCCGTTGATCAGTTACCTGATTGTGCTGCTGATCGCCGCTGTTAGTGGCATTTTCATCTGTGACAGTGCGACTCGTTCAATTGGCGTAGAGGATCATGGTGGTATTGTCTGGGATGAAATTGTTGGTTATGCCATCACCATGTGTCTGGCGCCAGCCGGATGGATCTGGATCCTGGCCGGCTTCCTGCTATTTCGTCTGTTCGACATTCTTAAACCTTGGCCAATCAGTTGGTTTGATCGCCGGGTACATGGCGGCTTGGGGATCATGTTGGATGATGTCGTAGCGGGTGTGTTCGCTTGGGTCTGTCTTCAGTTGCTGGCACACTTCATGCTTTAAAATGAGCCCATAGCAGGGGGCTACCGGATTTTATCCCATCACCCTAGTCAGCGTTGGCGCAAAGTTTCATTTGAGCGTGTTATCAGTGGTGATTAGGGCTGCAGTAGGGGGCTTGTCCCTTACCAAGGGTAAAAAAAGGCAAAACCCCTACAAATAACAATCAAGACAATAGATGTGCGTGACATTGTCCGTTGTTATGGATTTATGTTCTGGTTTGTTGGTTTTGTTTGCGAGTTTTATGCTGGATATATCATCCATATCCGCATTTTCTGAGTCGTTTATGCTGGCACGAATCGTTTACACGCTAGGGCAAAGGAAGTAATTTACGCCAGATTGGCGTTATTACCCAGAATAAACTGCCTTTGATCTCATGGATGTCAGAGGCTTCGATAGGAAGAAACGTGGGGGGCGCCCCCCTGCCGAGGTTGTGTCATGTCCTTGCTTGAAGTCAGGAACCTGCGGATTGAATATCCGTCCCGTCGCGGCGTCATGGCCGCAGTCAAAGATCTCTCGTTCACTGTGGACAAGGGAGAGATCCTGGGCGTGGTCGGTGAATCCGGGGCCGGTAAATCCACCATCGGGAACGCCATCATTGATCTGTTGAGCCCGCCAGGCCGTATTGCCAGCGGTGATGTTTTCCTGAACGGTGAGAAGATCTCTGGCCTGACTCCGGAAGCGATGCGTAAGGTGCGTGGCGCCCGAATCGGCTTCATCTTCCAGGACCCGATGACCTCGCTCAATCCGCTGTTCACTGTCGAACGCCAGCTGGTGGAAACCATCGAGGCCAACACTGAGCTGCGTGGCGAGGCGGCATTTGCCCGTGCGCTGGAGCTGATGACTGCGGTCGGCATTCCGCAACCGGAACTGCGTATCAAGCAGTATCCGCACCAGTTCTCCGGCGGGATGCGCCAGCGTGTGGTGATCGCGATTGCCCTGTCCGGGGATCCCGAATTCATCATCGCTGATGAGCCGACCACCGCACTGGACGTATCGATTCAGGACCAGATCCTGGAGCTGATCCGTAACCTGTGCAAGGAGCGCCAGGTTGGCTGCATGCTGGTCACCCACGATATGGGTGTCGTGTCCAACGTCACCGATCGCGTGGCGGTCATGTACCGTGGCGATCTGATGGAAATCGGCCCGACCAGCGAGGTGTTGGGTAACCCGCAGCATCCGTATACCCGCAGCCTGATCGCCGCGGTGCCACGCTCCGATATCAAACTGGTGCGTTTCCCGCTGGTGAATTACATCGAGGAAGCGGGCGAGACCCATACTCTGGATCTGAAGAACCACTGGCTGGGCCAAGCAATGCAGGAACGCCAATACGAGGGCGCCCTGCTGCAGGTAGAGAATGTCAGCCTGCGTTTTGTCACCAAGGATTCATTCTTCGCGTCCCGTCGCCAGTATGTGCAGGCCAATAACAACGTCAGCTTCGATATCAAGGAAGGCGAGACCTTCGGCCTGGTCGGCGAGTCCGGTTCGGGCAAGTCGACCATCGCCCGCGTGATCGCTGGCCTGTATCCGCCGAACGAAGGGCGTATTGTCTTCGAAGGCATCGAACTGACCGCACTGAAGAGCGAAGCCGAGCGCCGTCCGCTGCGCCGCCAGATGCAGATGGTATTCCAGAACCCATACTCGTCGATGAACCCGCGCATGAAGGTGGCGGATATCATTGCCGAACCGATCCGCTTCCATAAACTGGCTGACAACGAGCGCCAGATTGAGCAGATCGTCGGTGACCTGCTGGACCATGTTGGTCTGGGCCGTATGGCTGGTCTCAAGTATCCGCACGAGTTCTCCGGTGGCCAGCGTCAGCGTATCTCGATCGCCCGCGCGCTGGCGACCCGCCCGCGTCTGCTGATCTGTGACGAGCCGACCTCGGCGCTGGACGTGTCCGTTCAGGCACAGATCCTCAATCTGCTCAAAGACCTGCAGAGCGAGCTGAAATTGACCATGCTGTTTATCAGCCATGATTTGCCGGTTATCCGCCAGATGTGTGACCGCATCGGTGTGATGCAAAAGGGTGCCCTGCTGGAAGTGGCGCCGACCGAACAGCTGTTTACGGCCCCGGCTCATGAGTACAGCCGTAAACTGATTTCCCTGATGCCGGAGTTCAAGGGGATGAGTCGTGACGGCCTGCAGATTGCAGGGTGAACACGTAACCGGTGTTAACACACAACAACAGCCACACGGAGTAAGCAATGAAGAAAGGATTTAGCAAGGTCGCGGCCGCGCTGTTTGCTGCCGGCATGAGCCTTCATGCATATGCTGCCAATGTTACCGTAGCCCTGGATGCCGATCCGGAATCTCTGGACGTGTACGAGCAGCTGTCAGGCGGTATCCTGCAGTTCGCCCACATGTCTTATGATCCGCTGGTACGTCTGACCAAGGACATGAAGTTCGAAGGTCGCCTGGCTGAAAGCTGGGAACAGCTGGACCCCAAGACTGTCCGCTTCCATCTGCGCAAGGGCGTCAAGTTCCACTCTGGCAACCCGTTCACTGCTGACGACGTCATCTGGACCTACAACCGCATTCTGAAGTCTGAAGACTACAAGGGTCTGTTTGAAGTTTACGAAGGCATGAAGAAGGTTGACGACTTCACCGTTGACCTGGTAGCCAAGGTGCCGTACCCGCTGGTACTGCAGAACGCGACCTACATCTTCCCGATGGACTCCAAGTTCTATACCGGCAAGACTGACGACGGCAAGGACAAGGCTGAAATCGTCAAGGCTGCCAACACCTTCGCTGCCACCCACGTTTCTGGTACCGGCCCGTATAAGCTGGTGGCCCGCGAACAGGGCGTGAAGCTGGAACTGGCCCGTAACCCGGATTACTGGGACAAGGCCTCCGGCAGCAACGTTGATAACCTGAAGATTGTGCCGATCAAGGAAGACGCCACCCGCGTAGCAGCCCTGCTGTCCGGCGACGTCGACATGATTGGCCCGGTGGCCCCGAACGATCAGGACCGCGTGAAGAAGGCGGCGAACGTCAAGTTCGTGACCGAAACCAGCGACCGTATCGTGCTGTTTGAACTGAACCAGAAGACCCAGCCGGCGTTCAAGGACAAGCGTGTCCGCCAGGCAGTCAACATGGCCGTTAACCAGCCGGGTATCGTTGAGAAGATCATGAAGGGCTTTGCAACCCCGGCCGGCCAGCTGAGCCCGGATGGTTACATGGGCCACGTTGCCGACCTGAAGCCGAACTTTGACCTGAACAAGGCCAAGGAGCTGATGAAGGAAGCCGGCTTCGAGAAGGGCTTCAAGGTCACCATGATCTCCACCAACAACCGTTATATCAATGACGCCAAGATCGCTCAGGCTGTCGGTGCCATGCTGTCCAAGATCAACATCAAGGTTGAGCTGAAGACCATGCCGAAGGCCCAGTACTGGCCGGAATTCGACAAGTGCGCCAGCGATATGCAGTTGATCGGTTGGCAGTCTGACACCGTGGACTCCGGTAACTACTTCGAGTACCTGGTACAGACCCGTGACGACAAGAGCGGTAAGGGCCAGTACAACTGCGGCGGTTACTCCAACGCCGAAGTGGACAAGCTGATTGCCCAGTCCAACGCTGAAGTCGACCCGGCCAAGCGCTCCGCCCAGCTGCAGCAGATCGAAAAGATCCTGGCTGACGATGCTGCCTTCCTGCCGATCCAGTGGCAGAAGCTGGCATGGGCTGGCAAGAGCAAGGTCAACGTTGAGCAGATCGTCAACGGCCGTGACCTGCCGGTATACGGTAACCTGAAGGTTAGCGAGTAAGTCAAAGTCCGTGCCGGTTCGTTAGGCACGGTGTAATTCGACAGACGTCCTGACCTCCTGCGGGGTCAGGACGTCCTGTTAGTGAGTCAAGAACCGCCACCGTCCCTTGTGGAGGATGGCAAGGATACCCCTGCAATGTTTACGTTTCTGATTAAGCGGCTCTATCAAGCCGTGATCGTGATGTTTGTAATCAGCCTGGTGGCGTTTGCTATCCAGGACAATCTGGGTGACCCGTTGCGCGAAATGGTCGGGCAAGGCGTCTCCGTGGCTCAGCGTCAGGCGCTGCGCGAACAACTCGGTCTGAACGACCCCTTCATGGTGAAGTATGCTCGCTTCCTCAAGGGGGTGGTGCATGGCGATTGGGGCACCTCGTTTATCTTCAAGAAACCCGCACTGCAGGTGATTCTGACCAAACTGCCGGCCACGCTGGAATTGGTGCTGGGCGCCACGTTGATCATCATCGTATTGTCGATTCCGCTCGGGGTCTACTCGGCGATCCACCCGCGCAGTTGGTTTACCAAACTTATCATGGGGGTGAGTATTATCGGTATCTCGGTACCGGTGTTCCTGACCGCCATCCTGCTCATGTATATCTTCTCCATCAAGCTGGGCTGGCTGCCCTCGTATGGGCGCGGCATCACCTCGCACCTGCTGGGCTGGGAGTCCGGATTGTTTACCATTGATGGCATCAAGCACCTGATCCTGCCGTCGATTGCACTCTCCTCGATCATGCTGCCGCTGTTTATCCGTCTGGTGCGGGCCGAAATGCTGGAAGTGCTGAGCTCCGAATACGTCAAGTTTGCCTGGGCCAAGGGCCTGGACAAGAACAAGATCTGGTACCAGCACGCGCTGAAGAACACCATGCTGCCGGTGATCACCGTCGGCGGTGTCCAGATCGGCTCCATGGTGGCCTATACCATTCTGACCGAGACCGTATTCCAGTGGCCGGGTACCGGTTTCCTGTTCCTTGAGGCGATCAACCGCGTGGATACCCCACTGATTACCGCCTATGTAATTTTTGTCGGTCTGATCTTCGTGGTCACCAACACGCTGGTGGACATGCTCTATGGCGTCATCAACCCGACTGTAAACCTGACCGGCAAGGGGGCCTAAGATGAGCGAAGTTAAGAGCATGAGCCGCTGGGCCCGTTTCCGCCAGTCCGATCTGGTGTACTACTTCTTGCGTGACAAAGTGGCCATGATCAGCATGGGGATCTTTGTGGTCTACGTGGTGATGTCGTTGCTGGCTCCGCTGCTGGCGCCGCACAACCCGTATGACGCCACCACCTATGACATCATGGATGCAGAAATGCCGCCGTCATGGATGGACAATGGCGATGCCCGCTTCCTGCTTGGCACTGACAACCAGGGGCGCGATATCCTGAGTACCATCCTGTATGGCTCGCGCGTGTCGCTGTCCATCGGGATGTTTGCGGTCGGTCTGCAACTGGTGCTGGGGATTGTCATCGGCCTGCTGGCTGGTTATATCGGCGGTCGTCTGGACAACCTGCTGATGCGTATTGCCGACGTGCAGCTGTCGTTTTCAACCATGATGGTGGCGATCATTGTGTCGGCAATCTTCCAGGCGGCGCTGGGCGGCGAGTTCTACTCGAAATACGCCATCCTGATGCTGGTGGTGATCATCGGTATCTCGGAATGGCCGCAGTATGCGCGTACCGTGCGTGCGTCGGTGCTGGCAGAGAAGAAGAAAGAGTATGTCGAAGCGGCGCGCGTGATGGGCTTCAAGGCGCCACGCATCATGTTCCGTCACATTCTGCCGAACTGCCTGTCACCGATCCTGGTTATCTCCACCGTCCAGGTGGCTAACGCCATCATGTCTGAAGCGGCGTTGTCGTTCCTCGGGCTGGGGATGCCGGTTGACAAGCCGTCATTGGGCTCGCTGATCAGTATCGGTTTTAACTATATGTTCTCCGGCTCCTGGTGGATCACCACCTTCCCGGGGCTGTGCCTGGTGCTGCTGGTGCTGGTGATCAACCTGCTCGGCGACTGGCTGCGTGACGTGTTCAATCCGCGTATCTACAAGGGTTGATTCGGGCGTCTGGCGCCAGATGATATCGACAACGGCGATGGAGACATCGCCGTTTTTTTGCTTTTTTTTCAACCTGTCACAATTCGCTGCAAAATGCTGCCGATGACAAAAGAGTGTTATTCCCTCAGCTACAGCATGCTGACAATGTAACGAGTCTTGGTTATTAATGCGGCTATTGTGCAGTTAAATAATTGATTTTATTGCTACCTACCACCAGGTGGCGTTGGCATCTCTGCTCACAGTTTGGCATACTGCCACCCGCAGTCAGGATCGACCGCAGTACAGGTTACAAGGAGGACGCATATGACGAACACCCCGTTCACCGCATCGCATTACGCGCGGCATACTCTGCGTTCCCTAACCACCCCGCGTGCTGACGATCATCGATCCGCTGCCTAGTTGTTGATTTTTTTACACAGGCCGCGGTACAAGCGGACTGTGACCTCTCTTGCCCCAGTTCCCTTCGTACCCGGCGACTACCTTTATCGTTCCGGAGGGAATTTGTTATGCGTCGTTCTGTATTACTGAATCTGGCTCTGTGGTGTGTGAAAGCGGATGTGGCCTTGCTGGCCGCGCGTGAGCGCAGTGCTGTCCGTCAGGCGCGAAGGGAGTGGGCCCATTTGCCGGCCCATCTGCAGCGTGATTTGGGGCTGGAAAATCTGCCGGCAGTGCAGGATCTGCAAACCCGTCAGCGTCAGGCGCTGCGTCTGGTCTGTCGTGCGCGTCAGCGCCATAGGTGGCCCAAACAAAGCTAATCTGCTCGGGTGACGGGCAACCGTCACCCGAATCCACCCCCACCAGATGCTGCCGACAGGCGGCATCTGTCTATCCGCAGTGCGGCAATCAATAGTGCGGCGGCGGGGTCTCTTCGGCTTGGCTGGCCACCGGTGAGCCGGCTTGCTCGCGTAACTTGCTGATCACCACCTCCATCTGCTGACGCAGTTTCTCGATGGTGCGTTGTTGTTCGGCAAGCTCTTCACTCAGTTGCTCGATGGTCAGCTCCTGAAACGCCAGTCGGGTTTCCAGATCTTCGGTGCGTCGTTCCAGTTCGGCGGTCATGGTTTTCCTCTGCCATTGCGGGGCGTGATGGGCGGGCATGATACCAGTAGCGTCCCATCAAGAGTTAGTCTCATCAGCGCAGTCGTCGGGGCAGGAAAACGTTGCCGCTGTTCTATCGAGAGGTAAAGATCCGTTATAGCTCACTATTTTTCGATGATTGCCATGTAACGCTGTTGCGCTCTGCCTTCAGGCGGTTAGTATAAAACGCTTTGCAAGCCGAGCCGCGCCGTCACCAGATCCAGCGCGAAGATTGGGTGTTTGGAGAACATAATGAAGCAGATCCTGAAGATGTCCCTGTTGGCCGCCGCAATGACCGTGGCCATTACCGGTTGTCAAAAAGATGAGAAGAAAGCCGATGCTGAAGCAGGGAAGGCACCGGCAGCACAATCCGCCCAGGCCGGGTCGGCCAGTGGCGCGCTGAAGACCTTTGAAGAAACCTCCGCTTATGCGATTGGCCAGTCGATGGGCCGTTATATTGCCAACACCCTGCAGCGTCAGCAGGAGTTGGGGGTCAAGCTGGACAACGCCGAAATCATGAAGGGCGTGCAGGACGGTCTGGCCAAGAAGTCGCTGCTGGATGACAAGCAGCTGGAAAAGGCACTGAAGGATTACGATCAGAAGATCAACGAAGCCGCAGCCAAGAAGGCGGCTGATGAGTCCAAGGCTAACTTGGAAAAGGGCCAGAAGTTCCTGGAAGAAAACGCCAAGAAGAAGGGTGTTGTCACCACCAGCTCCGGTCTGCAGTATGAAGTGCTGAGCGAAGGCAAGGGCGAAAAGCCGAAGGCCAGCGATATCGTCAAGGTGCACTACACCGGCACCCTGATCGACGGCACCAAGTTTGATAGCTCCCGTGACCGTAATGAACCGGCCGAATTCCCGCTGGATCACGTGATCCCGGGCTGGACCGAAGGCGTGCAGCTGATGACTGTCGGCAGCAAGTACAAGTTCTATCTGCCGTCTAAGTTGGCCTATGGTGAGCAGGGTGCGGGCACCATTCCGCCGAATTCCGTACTGGTGTTCGAAGTGGAGCTGCTGAGCATCGGTAAGGACAAGGCGGCTGAGGCCCCGGCTGGCAAGGCTGATGAAGCCAAGGCTGATGCCAAGACTGAAGAAGCCAAGAAGAAGTAATTCTGCTGGTCTCTTAGTAAAACGGCCCGTTACGGGCCGTTTTCATTGGTGCTGTTGCTGCGTAATCTGCCCTTGCGGCTATCCTTGCCGGCATCGTGGTTGGATGAGGTGCTCAGGCGGCAGATATCCGCGATGGATGCTCCTGCGCGGCGGTATGTCGGCGTGTCAGCCGATAGTCTTCCCAGTCCAATTGGCAGCAGCATAGTCGCATGTAGCGACCATCGGGCAGTTGCTGCTCCTGCTCCAGACAGGGTCGTAGTCCATTCTTCAGCATGACCTTAGCCGATGCATGGTTCTCAGGGGTGTGCCAAGCCTCAACCCGATCCATTCCCAGCTCTTCAAAACCTAATGCCAGCACGGCCGAGACGGCTTCGGTCATCAAGCCCTGCCCCCAGTAAGCCGGACCCAACCAATAGCCAAGTTGGCCGACAATCATCAGGCTACGATCATCAATGCCGGTGCGCCGCTCTTCCAGAATCAGACTGATCGAGCCAATCAGCAAGCCCTGCTCTCGATCGGTCATCGCGTAATAGACGGACCCCTGTTCGCGCCAGGCCAGTTCATGACTGGCGATCCAACGCGCCGCCAGTCCTGGCGGATAGGGGTGCGGAATCAGCACGCAGCCTTCGGCGACCGCACGCTCACCAGCCAGTAACTCAACACGGAAATCATCACGCGCCGTAAACGGGCGTAAATACAGGCGAGGGGTAGCGAGTTCCGGGGCGGGCATGTGGGTTATCTCCTGACAGACAACTTCTTCAATCAGTGTAATGGCTAAACCTGCAGGAACAAGATCAGGCGGGCTCACATTTCTGAGTGTTGGGCGCGCGCTAGGTCGATTACGAGGGATTGTTTAACTGCGGTAGCTTGAGTTCCATCAGACGCTGCTGGAAGATGGGATATTGCAGCCTTGATGGAGAGCATGATGAAAACCATAGCTACGCTGACTTTCTCCCCCTCGTTGGACAGCGCGACCTCAACCGGCAGTATCTATCCGGAAGGCAAGTTACGCTGCGTGCAACCGCGGTTCGAGCCGGGTGGTGGCGGAATCAATGTCGCGCGTGCCATCCATATGCTCGGTGGCCAGGCTTGTGCCATCTACCCTGCCGGTGGGCCGACCGGGCAGCACCTCAACCAGTTGCTGCGAGATGAAGGCGTTGCGATTGAGGTGGTTACCACCCATGACTGGACGCGGCAGAACCTGCATGTCCTGGCGCTGGACAAAGGCGAGCAGTATCGGTTTGTCATGCCTGGGGCCACCCTGCTCTCCGAGGAGTTGCACGGCTTGCGACAGAAAGTGGCGGCCTTACCGGCCGGCAGTCTATTGGTGATCAGCGGCTCCTTGCCGCCAGGCATGGATGTCGCTGATCTGGTCGATCTGCTGGTATTTGCCCGCCAGAATCATCTGCATTGTGTGCTCGACTCCTCCGGCCCGGCGCTGGCGGCGGGGGTGGCCGAAGGCGGCCTGCTGCTGATCAAGCCCAACCGTAAGGAGCTGGCGGCACTGACCGGGCAGTCACTGGAGACGCTGGCCGATGTGGTGTCGGCGGCTCGCGGATTGGTTGAGCGCGGTGCCAGTCATTATGTGGTGGTATCGCTTGGCGCGGAGGGGGCGATTGCGGTCAGTCGTGAAGGTGCTGTGCGCGCCACCTCGCCACAGGTAACCCCGCTCAGTACCGTTGGGGCCGGCGACAGTATGGTGGCGGCGTTAACGTTGAAACTGGCGGAGCGGGCGACACTGGATGAGATGTTGGCGGCTGGTGTGGCCGCGGGTACCGCAGCGACCCTGCGTCAGGGCACCCAGTTGTGCGATCCCAAGGACACGGCGACGATTCGTGCCCAGGTGCGGCTGTTGCCGCTGTAAGCCTATGGCTCCTGTGGTCGGGGAGTACGGGGGTTAGATATTGCAGTTAGCGGTCGCGTTGAAGGAGAGCAATTCGACCTCCGGACGCGACTGCCAACCGAGGTGATGGTAAAACTGGCGCGCCTGATCGTTGTCGGTGTGAATAAACAGATGCGTCTTGGCGATCCCCTGTGCGGCCAGGGCTGCCAGACAGGCCGCCAGTAAACCGCGGCCAACCCCCAGCCCTTGCCGCTCCGGGAATACTGCCAGATGTTGCAGGTAGCCACGGCGGCCGTCAGTACCGGCCAACACGGCACCCACTAGCCGTCCTTGCATGCACGCGACCTGGCTGATCCCTGGATTGCGCTGCAGATAGGCTCGGATGGCCGACTCGCTGTCGGCATCACGCAGGGTCATCCCGCTGCTCTGTGCCCAGAGCGCATAGACTTCGGCATAGTCGCTGATCTGCATCGGGCGAATCAGCAAGGCTTGCGTCGTCATTCTTGCTCATCCCAGCTGATCGGTTTGACCAATGCCAGCGTCTTGTTCAACACGCCATCCGTGGTATCGAGCTGGTATTCGCCTGAGGTTTGGTAAAGATATTGTGTTTGGGTGTCCAGCCCCTTGAGGCCGACGAAGTCGCGTGCCTGACGAACACTGTTGAACGCCTGCTGCCCGGTAAACAGACCAAAGCACCAAGGACCGAGCGCCAGCACCTGCTGACCGGCCTGCAGTTTGTTGGCCGCGTCGCGCTCAGCCAGTACATACACCGGGCGTTGAACCTGCGGACGGATCATGGGCACGCTGGTCAGTTGATAGTTGGCAAAGGCTGCCAGACCGAGTGCGATACACAAAGCCAAAGGGAAGAGAAGGCGTTGCATGGGAGTCATATCCACAGCCGTAAGGAGTGCGCCTACTGTAAGGGAATCACTCGACAGCGGCCAGTAGGCAGGCCAGCTTTTGCTCACAGGTACGCTATGTGGTTAAGGCTGTATTGAAAAAAGAGCGCGGGCGCACGGTTTTACCCGGCGTCCGCGCCTAGTACTGACGGGTTGTGCGCTTTGATTAGACGGCGCCCAGCCCTTTGAGCATCACCAGCAGGATCAGCACTGGCGAGACATAACGCAGCAACAGGAACAGGACGCGGATCAGACCGGCATTGGCCAGGGTGCCCTGGTTGCTCAGGGCCTGTTCTAGCTTCTGCGGCCCCCATACCCAGCCGATGAACAGGCTGATCAGGATACCGCCGGCTGGCAGCAGCAGGTTGGACGATACATAGTCGAACAGATCGAACATGGTCATCCCGAACGGCTTGAAGTTAGCCAACGTGCTGTTGGTCAGCGCACAAGTCGAGCCGCTGAGGGCCAGGATCAGCAGGCTGATCACGGTTGCGCTCTTGCGTGACAGGCCGAATCGCTCATGGATGATTGCCACCGGCACCTCCAGCAACGACAGCATGGCACCCGTTGCGGCGACAGCGGCGAGCACGAAGAACACCACCATCAGCAGGTGGCCCATCGGGATCTGGGCAAACACCGCCGGGATCGTGATAAACACCAGTGACGGGCCGGCGGCGGGCTCAAATCCAAAAGTAAAGACCGCCGGGAAGATGGCGATACCGGCTAACATCGAGACGAACAGGTCCGCACTCATCACGCGCAGTGTGGTGGTCGGGATGTTCTGGTCATCACGGAAGTAGCTACCGTAAGTCATCATGGTGCCCATGCCGATCGACAGCTTGAAGAACGCCAGCCCCATTGCCATCAGCACCACTGAACCGGTGATCTTGCTGAAGTCAGGACGGAACAGGAAGGCCAGACCATCAGCGGCCTTGTCTAGCGACAAGCTGACGCCACACAGTACCAGCAATAGCAGGAACAGCAGCGGCATCAGCTTTTTGGTGACCGCTTCAATGCCTTTGGCGACCCCCATCAGCAGGATACCGCCGATAAAGATCAGCACCACCCATTGCCATACCAGCGATTGCACTGGATTGCTAATCAGGGCACCGAAGGCGTCCCCGGTGACCTTGGGATCGCTGCTCAGGATCGATCCATCTATGGCCTTGAGGATATAGGCAAACACCCAGGCGACCACTTCGGAATAGAACGACATGATCAGGAAGGCCGCCAGCATGCCGGCGGCACCAATCAGCCACCACGGCTGGTTGCGCGGCGCCAGGCGCTGCAGGGCAGTGATCGGGTTGGCTTTGGCCTGACGACCGAGGGTGATTTCGGCAATCATGACCGGCAGGCCGATCAGCAAGGTCGCCAGCAGATAGACCAGCAGGAAGCCGGCACCGCCGTTCTCGCCGGTCATGTAAGGGAATTTCCAGATGTTACCGAGGCCGACCGCTGAACCCAGGGTCGCCGCCAGAACGCCAAAACTCGAAGTGAAGCCATCCCGCTTCACGGTGGAGGATGAGTGCGTCATACGAACCTTTGATGAAATGAAAGAGTGAACCGATTCACGTTACCCGTGCTTCCGAGCGCAACGTGGTGCGCGAATGTATCCGCAAGTCGGCTATTGTGCAAAGTTTTATCTTTTGTGCTGTGGCTTTGTCCGCAGAAATCGCCGGATCGGCCTGCGATTCAGGATAGCGCTGGGAGTGACAACCGATCTTGAACCAAGGCCTCTTTGCGTGCCTTGGGCCAGCGCTTGATGGCGGCCTCCAGGCGCAGGGCTTGACGGTGATCGCCGACCGCACGCTGCCAGACCAGCGTCAGTGGGCCGCGTCCGCGCAAGGCACGGGCGCCGCGGCCGGTTTGATGTTCATGGAGGCGGCGGGGGACATCCAGCGTGATGCCGGTATACAGCCGCTGATCCCGATCGCGAATCAGGTAGAGATACCAGATCGCTGACGGCTTGCCTTGTTCAGGCATAACGCGACGGGTCTTCCGGGCGCGGGCGGGTTTTATAGCGGCGATGCAGCCACATATATTGCTCGGGTGCCTGACGGACTGCAGCTTCTATAACCTGGTTGCTGCGTCGCGCATCGACCAGTTCATCGCCGGTCGGGTAGTTGTCCAGCGGCGCGCCGACCACCAGGCGATAACCCTGATCATCCGGCAGGCGCAGGGTATAACAGGGCAATACCTGTGTTCCCTTGACGCGCGCCAGTGTCGCGGTACCAGTGATGGTGGCACTCTCCTGAACCGCGAAAAACGGGACAAACACACTGGCATGGCGTCCATAGTCGTGGTCTGGGGCGTACCAGAGGGCTTCGCCGGTGCGCAGGGCCTTGATCATGCCCTTGATATCGCGCCGGTCGAGCAGGTATTTGTTGGAGCGGGTTCGGCCACGCACCTGAGCAAACTCCAGTACTGGGTTGTCATTGGGGCGATAGACGCCGACCCCCGGGCAGTACAGGCCAAACATGCGGGCATTCAACTCCAGCGTCATAAAGTGACAGGAGAGCAGTAACATCCCGTGCTGGCCGGCCTGGGCGGCGGTGATATGTTCCACCCCTGAGGCCTGCATCCAGCGGCGCATGCGGCGATCCGACCAGAACCAAGCCATACCGGTTTCAAAAATGGCACAGCCAACGCTGTCAAAGTTGCGTTGCAGCAGCACTTCCCGTTCCGCCACGGGCAGCTCGGGAAAGGCGAGTTCAAGATTACGGCGGGCAATCGCCACCCGGCGCTTGAGCAGCCGCTGGGCCAGCCGCCCCAGTAATCGACCCAACTTCATCAAACTGGGGTAGGGCAACTGCACCAACAGCCACAATATCCCCAGCCCCAGCCAGAGTAACAGATAACGCGGATGCAATAAGGATGCGGTCAGGCGAGGTGTGTGCACGGGCCCCATGGCAATCACTCCAGTCAAGCAAAACGCCGGCATGGTAGCAGATGAGGGGGGGCGAGGCGAATCTGCCGTGTCGGCTGTGGTACACTCTGCCGGTCTTAATTTGTTATGGAATCCCGATATGAAGATCACCCTGCCGGATTTCAGTCTGGCCCGCGTGCTGGTGGTGGGCGATGTGATGCTCGACCGCTACTGGTCCGGCCCGACCGGTCGTATTTCTCCGGAAGCTCCCGTCCCTGTGGTCCGGGTCGAACACAATGAGGTGCGGCCGGGCGGTGCAGCCAACGTTGCCTTGAACATTGCTGCGTTAGGGGCACAGACGACGCTGGGTGGCTTTACCGGCGACGACGAGGCGGCAGATCAGCTGACCAGCAAATTGCAGGCGGTCGGGGTCGATATGGCCTGCACCCGTGTTGCGGGCTTGCCGACGATCACCAAATTGCGTGTGCTGAGCCGCAATCAGCAACTGCTACGTCTGGACTTCGAAGAGAGCTTCGCGCAGACCGATGCGGCGCCGCTGTTGCAAGCGATGGCGGATCATCTGGCCAACAGTAACTTGCTGGTGCTTTCCGATTATGCCAAGGGGGCGCTGGCGCGGGTTCAGGACATGATTGCGCTGGCGCGACAGGCGGGAGTGCCGGTACTGGTGGACCCCAAGGGTACCGATTTTGAGCGTTATCGCGGGGCCACGCTGGTCAAGCCGAACATGTCTGAGTTCGAGGCGGTGGTCGGTAAGGTGCGTGATGAGGCCGATTTGCTCGCCAAGGCCCACGGCCTGTTGCAGCGATGTGGCATCGAAGCGCTGCTGATCACGCGTTCTGAGCATGGGATGACCTTAATCCGTTGTGGTGAGCCGGAGTTTCATCTGCCGACACTGGCGCAAGAGGTGTATGACGTGACCGGTGCCGGGGATACCGTGATCGGTGCGTTGGCTGCCAGTTTGGCCGCCGGTGCCAGCCTTGAGCAGGCCTGTGCGATTGCCAATACCGCCGCCGGGATCGTGGTTGGCAAGCTGGGTACCTCGTCGGTGAGTCCGCTCGAGTTGGCGCGTGCACTGCACATGGAGGCCGACAGTGGTTTCGGCGTGGTCAGCGAGCAGCAATTATTGTCTGCGGTGCAGTCTGCCCGCCGTCGCGGTGAGCGACTGGTGATGACCAATGGCTGTTTCGATATTCTCCATGCCGGCCATGTGGCCTATCTGCAGCAGGCCCGGCAGCTGGGTGACCGGTTGATCGTGGCGGTGAATGATGACGATTCGGTGCGTCGTCTGAAGGGGGAGGGCCGGCCGGTCAACCAGGTCGAGCGCCGGATGGCGGTGTTGGCTGCATTGGGGGCGGTTGATTGGGTGGTGCCCTTCTCTGAGGATACGCCGCGTCGACTGATTGCGGCGGTGTTGCCGGATCTGCTGGTCAAGGGGGGCGATTACCAACCGCAACAGATCGCCGGTTTCGACGAGGTGGTCGCCAATGGTGGCGAGGTTCGCGTGCTGAATTTCGAGAACGGCTGCTCGACTACAGCTATTATCGAGTCGATCCGCGGGCATGAGGCCTGATTCTGGCTCGAAGTCGGATCGCTAAGCAGTGAAAATGGCCGGTCGTGACCCAGAGCGGGTTCACGGCCGGCGCACTTATCAGGCCCGTTCCTGCTTGGGTGGGGCATATTGCCGATCGAGCATGATATACAGTGCCAGCGCCAAGCTATCCTCGCCAAAAAAGCCGCGGATGCCATCCAGGTCTTCTACTGTGGCGGCGGCATAACGCTTCTCTTCATCATCAATCAGCGTCATCCGTTGGCAGACAAACTTGTCATTGCGCGTCTGGAATAGCTTCAGATAGGCCAGACGACGGTTGTCTTGCGCATGGCGCTCCTCCACGTTGCACAGTTGCCACCCCTGAAAGGTGATATCACGCACCCCATCGCGGCGTACGGTCTGGGGTGAGGCCGCCGCATCCAGGTCATCGCACAGATCTGCACGCTCCTTGATGATGGCATTCAAATGGTCCTGTTCACTGACCGGTTGCAGATGACGTACCGGGGCTGACTGCCCAAACAGTTGCCGGGCCTTGTCCCACAAGCTCATGGTTCTCCTCCTTATATTTTCCGCTGTGTTGGCCGCGTCTATCGCGCAGGGATGGCGGCTGTCGCCATACTAGCTATCCAAGCGACAGGCAAACGCGATCAGGGTCGAAAGAGTAAAAAAGCAGCAGCGGGGAAAAAGCAAAAAGGTGAACTAAAACAGTGAACTGATTGGGTTCATCCACGCGAGTGGTGGAAATGGGGGAGGGAAAAGCGGGGGGCAAGCCCCCCGTATGGGCTCAGCCCTTGTTCAGGCCGCCATTGATCTCCATCAGATCCTGCTCTTGCAGGTTGCCGGCGAGTTGCTTGAGCGACAGCTGCTTGAGGATAAAATCATAACGCGCTGCAGAGAGCTTCTGCTTGGCCGCATACAGATTTTTGGTGGCATCCAGAACATCAACAATGGTACGAGTTCCGACCTCGTAACCGGCTTTAGTGGCGGACAAGGCACTTTCAGCGGAAATGGTTGATTGGTGATAAGCACGTACCGAGCCGATCGCGGCATTCACATCGTTATAGCTGCTGTTGATACCGGCCTGAATCGAGCGATGGCTCTTTTCCAGGGCTTCGCTGGCCGCAACAAAGTTGAACTGTGCCTGTTTCACCCGCGAATCGGTAGCGCCTCCGGTATACAGTGGTAGCGCAAAGTTGATGCCGACATTGGCCGAATTCACGGTGCCGTCATCATAACCTGCACCGGTATTCTTATAGTCGGTGTAGGTCGAGTTCAGGCCGGCGGTCAGGTCTACCGTCGGTGAGTAGCCGGTCTGGGCCAAGTCGATCTGCTGCTTGGCGATATCCTTGCTGATGCGGGCCAGGTGCAGGGAAAGGTTTTTGTCTTCAGCCTGCTTGAGCCAGTTCTCTGCGCTTTCGTTAGGCTTGGTCGGGCTGAATCGGGCGGTATCGAGCGTGGCAAGTTGGGTATGTTCGCTGCCGGTCAACTGACGCAGGCTTTCGTAACTGTTGCTCAGTGCATTTTCAGCACTGATGGTGTCTGCGGTGGCCAGATCATAGGCAGCCTGCGCTTCCTGTACGTCGGTAATCGCCGTCATACCAACCTGATAACGTTGTTGCGTTTCATCCAGTTGGCGTTTGAGTGCTTGTTGATTGGCTTTGATGTATTCCAGACTGTCCTGGGCTGCAAGGACGGAAAAATAGGCCTGAGCGGTTCGCAGGATGAGATCTTGCTTTTCCAGGTTGTAACTGACATCGGTCTGGGCGGCCTGCTTGGCGGAGAGATCGCTATTGATCCAGTTACTGCGGCGGTAGAGGGACTGTGTCAGTCCGACACTTCCTCCGGCGGAGCCTGCGGTCTTGGCATCGCTATGGTTGGTTTTCTGATAGCCGACGTTGCCGTTCAGGTTGATTTGCGGCAACTGGGCAGCATCGGTCTCGCGAATCTTTTCAAATGCGGCATCACGGACGGCCTTGGCCTGCAGCAACTGTGGATCCTTTTCTTGTGCCTGATGGTAGATATCCAGCAGGTTTTCTCCCTGCGCCATGCTGCTCAGGCCTAGCAGGACCAAGGTAGATAGAAGACGAATTTTCATAAGAGTGGGATCTCCTGATGACCCGTGGCGACGGATTTGGCGCTCTCTGGCCAAGTATCGTACAGACAAGGCCAGAGAAGGTAAGCTTCTGTTAAAAGATTACTAATATAGTGGTTTGTTGTGAAAAAAAAACTCTTGTGCTGAACGGCGTTCAGGTCGCATTCAGGCCGTGATGAGGTTACGCTGCTGCTTTGCCGGTGATCCGGCCTTTTCCGGTCGAACAAGGAGCGATGCCGATGTCCGTTTCGTCCATTCCGCAAGATGCCCAGTTTGGGGCCAGTGATGTCGAAATCCTGAATAAAGAGACCTGCTTCAAGGGTTTCTTTCGGATGAATCGCTATACCTTGCGTCATCGTCTGTTTGCTGGTGGTTGGTCAGCCGACTTGACTCGCGAACTGTTTGAACGTGGTCATGCCGGTGCCATGTTGCCGTATGATCCGGTCACGGATCAGGTTGTGCTGCTGGAGCAGTTTCGCATCGGTGCGATAGATGGCACCCGTTCGCCCTGGTTGCTGGAGATGGTGGCCGGGATTCTGGAAGAGGGTGAGGACAGTTCGGCACTGATCCGCCGTGAGGCAGAAGAGGAGGCCGGATTGGCGGTCGGGCGCAGCCGCTTTGTGCTCAGCTATCTGGTGAGCCCAGGCGGGACGACCGAGCGAATTGATGTGTTTGTCGGTGAAGTGGATAGCACCTCGGCTGGGGGATTACATGGTCTGGCCGAAGAGGGCGAGGACATCCGCGTACATGTGGTCAGCCGGCAACAGGCCTACGACTGGGTGGAGAGTGGCCGGATTGATAACGCTGCGACGGTGATTGCCTTGCAGTGGTTGCAACTGCATCTGGCCGAGTTGCGCCAGGCGTGGGGATGTCCGCCATTATGATTACCACAGCACGCCGCCATGTGCCTGACTTGCCCGCCTTGCAGCGTGTGTGTGAAATTAACTACATGGGGTTGATGAAACTGCTACCGGAGCAGGCGTTTACAGCGCAAGGTTATGCCTTTGCTGCCGCAGACAGCCTGCATTTTCGGTTGCGCGTACTCGAAGAGAGCCGGTTTACCAGTTTGGTTGAAATAGCGCAGAAAAATGAAAATTTACCACATTATCTGCGCGCATATCTGCAAGTGAGACTGTATCATGACGTCCGCATGGCCGAAGTGTGTGTCAGTCAGCAGATTTCACGCCTGCAGCCCAGTTATCATTACCCCAATGCACAGATGCATCACAGAGACGAGAAAGAGCAATGTAATCACTTCCTGGCGGAGTGGCTGCGTTTCTGTCTCGCTCATGGGTACGGTGCCTTTACTTTCGTTGCGGACTGAACCAGACAGAATCTAGCGCCCGTGGACACCGTTACGCTTGCAGCAGAGAGTGGCGACCAGTCGGTACGCCTGCTCCAAATCACCGATATGCACCTGTTCGCCCAGGCTGAAGGACAGTTGCTGGGTATTCGCACGGCTGATAGTTTTCAGGCGGTGCTTAACGCGGTGACGGCGCAGCATGCCGCGTTTGATGCCATCTTGGCCACCGGTGACATTTCCCAGGATTACACCACGGCTTCCTACAGCCGATTTGCCGATATGGTTCGCCCATTGTCGCGGCCAGTGTTCTGGTTGCCCGGCAATCATGACGATGGTCCGCTGATGCGCCGGGTGATGCCGGAGTTCGGCATCAGCGATGCGCGGCAGATACTGTTTCCCGCCTGGCAGGTGATCATGCTGGACACTCAGGTGTATAGCGTGCCGCATGGTTGGTTGAAGCCGGATCAGATGCAATTTCTTGAACAGTGCCTGCAGGCCCATCCTGATCGCTTTGCTTTGATCGCGCTACATCACAATACCTTCCCGGTCGGCAGTGCCTGGCTGGATCAGCACGATTTGAAAAATGGCAGCGACTTGTTGACCCTGCTGGCCCGTTTTCCACAGGCGCGTGTTGTTCTGTGTGGCCATGTGCATCAAGAGACAGATCTGATACACCAGGGGGTGCGCTTTCTATCGACACCATCGACCTGTGTGCAATTTGAACCGTTAAGCCGTGATTTTGGTCTGGATAGCCGCGGCCCGGGTTGGCGTTACCTGCACTTGCATGGCAATGGCGAGGTCTCCACTCAGGTTCATCGCCTTGCCGCGGGCCAGTTTGTGCCCGATGTCGCCGCTGGCGGCTATTAAATGTCCTCGACCCTGATCTATTTACATGGATTTGAGTCATCAGGCCGCTCTGCCAAGGCCGCACTACTCGACGCGTGGCTGCGCGAACATCGTCCTGATATTCGCTATTGGCGACCGACCCTACCGGATACCCCGGCGGCGGCTTGGGCCTGTATCAGTGATCTGATCCAGTGTGCCCAACAAGAGGGGGGGCAGATTGGCGTCGTCGGCAGTTCCCTCGGCGGCTTCTGGAGTACCTGCGTCAATGCGCATTTTGCGCTACCGGCGGTGGTGATTAATCCGGCCGTACATCCCCAGTTATTGCTACGTCATTTTCTTGGGGCGCGCACCAACCCCTACACCGGACAACAGTATGTGCTGACCCCTGCACATATCGACGAGTTGGTGGCTCTCGATCTGGCGGCACCAGCCGTCCCGGCACGGATCTGGTTGTTACAACAACAAGGGGATGAAGTCCTCGATTACCGTCAGGCCTGTGCGTATTATCACGAATGCCAGATTACTCTGGAGCCGGAGGGCAACCATGCCTTCACAGGATTTGAGCGCTACTGTGCTGAAATTGTAAGATTTCTCCATCTCTAACCCGCAGACGTTATCACATGAACAGCAACTATCAGGCAGATGCCATTGAGGTTCTCAAGGGTCTGGAGCCGGTTCGCCGCCGTCCGGGCATGTATACCGACACTTCACGACCCAACCACCTGGGGCAGGAGGTCATCGATAACAGTGTGGATGAGGCGCTGGCTGGCCATGCGCGCAGTATTCAGGTCATTCTCTACGAGGATCAATCGCTGGAGGTCATCGACGATGGTCGAGGCATGCCAGTGGATATCCATCCAGAAGAGGGCGTCCCGGCAATCGAGTTGATTTTCTGTAAACTCCATGCGGGTGGTAAGTTCTCCGGCAAAAACTATCAGTTCTCTGGCGGTTTGCACGGGGTCGGTATCTCGGTGGTTAATGCGCTGTCGACGCGCGTTGAGGTCACTGTACGCCGCGATGGTCAGGTCTACGAGATGGCTTTCGAGAACGGTGACAAGGCCAGCGAACTAGCGATCACCGGAACCTGTGGCCGACGTACAACGGGGACCCGTGTGCGGTTCTGGCCTGATGCCAGCTACTTTGACTCGCCGCGCTTTGCCGTCAGTCGTCTGGTGCATCTGCTTAAGGCCAAGGCTGTCCTGTGTCCCGGACTCACTATCAGTTTTGAGGACAAGCAGAGTGGTGAGACGCAGACCTGGTGCTATCAGGATGGGCTGCGCGACTATCTGACCGATACCGTCAAAGAGTTTGTCTGTGTGCCGGAGGAGCCTTTTACTGGCAGCCTCAGCACTGAGCAGTCGGCGGTTGATTGGGCGCTCTGCTGGTTGCCGGAGGGGGGAGAGTGTTTGGCTGAATCCTATGTCAACCTGATCCCAACCATTCAGGGTGGTACCCATGTCAATGGCCTGCGCCAAGGCTTGCTGGATGCGATGCGTGAATTTTGCGAACTACGCAATTTGCTCCCGCGTGGTATCAAGCTGACCCCGGATGATATTTGGGATCGTTGCGCCTATATCCTGTCAGTGAAGATCCAGGATCCGCAGTTTGCTGGCCAGACCAAGGAGCGCCTGTCGTCGCGGCAATGCGCTGCCTTTGTCTCCGGCGTGGTCAAAGATGCATTCAGTCTGTGGTTGAATGCCAACATCGAAACCGGTAGTCGTATTGCCGAGCTGTGTATTAACAGTGCCCAGCGGCGATTGCGTGCCGCCAAGACGGTAGTGCGTAAGAAAGTCACCCAGGGCCCGGCCTTGCCCGGCAAGCTCACTGATTGCGCCTGTAGTGATCCAATGCAGGGTGAATTGTTCCTGGTCGAAGGGGACTCAGCAGGTGGTAGTGCCAAACAGGCGCGAGACCGTGAGTTCCAGGCGATCATGCCGTTGCGTGGCAAGATCCTGAACACTTGGGAGGTCGATGCCTCTGAAGTGCTGGCCTCCGACGAAGTGCACAACATCTCGATTGCCATCGGGTTGGACCCGGATTCGGACGATCTCTCCGATCTGCGCTATGGCAAGGTTTGTATCCTCGCCGATGCCGACTCCGATGGCTTGCACATTGCCACCTTGTTATGTGCACTGTTTATGCGCCATTTCCGCCCGCTGGTGGCCAAAGGCCATGTCTATGTCGCCATGCCGCCGCTGTATCGAATCGACTTGGGCAAGGAGGTGTTCTATGCCCTCGACGAGAGTGAGAAAGAGGGGATCCTTGAGCGATTGCGGGCCGAAAAGAAACGTGGCACTCCACAGGTAACCCGGTTCAAAGGGTTGGGTGAAATGAACCCGAAACAGTTGCGTGAGACGACCATGGATCCGAACACTCGTCGTTTGGTGCAGCTGACGTTGGATGAGACCGACAGTACGATTCGGATGATGGATATGCTGCTTGCCAAGAAACGCGCCAGTGATCGGCGCGAATGGCTGGAGACCAAGGGCAACCTTGCGGATGTCCTGTAAGAATTTCCGAACTCCCGGTTTATCCTCTCCAGCGCTAGCTTGACGCCCCGATCGCGTACAACGCCATCGGGGCGTTATGTTATGACATCCGCGATCAGGTGCCCGAATGCACCCTGTGTAAGTCATTGTGCGGAAATACTTGTTTTGGCGGCAGATGGTGCTAAGGTATCGGCCTACACCGATTAGGCTAATTGTCTGTCGGAAATTGTACGCAAGTTGTGCTGGTCGCCCAATAAACGCTCTGTTTGGTTACTTTTTGAACGCATGCAATTTTTTGATGTGATTTCAAGGGGTAAAAAATAAAAAATAGAGCTTCTATTGGGAATTATCTGTGCCATACTGCACACGCTTGCCTTAATATCTTGCAAGTTACAGGGAGTTATTCATGAACAAATATCAAGTTTTGCTGGGCACTGTTGCTCTGAGCGCCACTCTGCTGGCTGGTTGTGCTAACAACGATCAGCTGTCCGCCGATGTACAGGGTCTGACCACCAAGGTTGACCAACTGGCTGGCGAAGTAAGCGCCCTGCGCTCCGAACAGACCAAGCTGGCTTCCGATGTACAGGAAGCTAAGTCTGAAGCTGCTCGTGCTAACCAGCGCCTGGACAACCTGGCTACTCATTACAAGAAGTAATGAGATAGAAATGGCGCAGTTTACTGCGCCATTTCTTATTACCTTCCCATTCCTCCTCGATCTTCGCTCTCTCTCCCTCTTTTAGCTCTAATCTGCTCACTTCCGTCACTTCCGTCACTCCGGTTCTGCGTATCGTTTCTCTGCTTCTGCTTCTGCTTCTGCTTCTGCTTCTGCTTCTGCTTCTGCTTCTGCTTCTGCTTCTGCTTCTGCTTCTGCTTCTGCTTCTGCTTCTGCTTCTGCTTCTCGCTTTACGTCTGCTAACTCGCCATGACCTATGTATCTCGCCGTCTACGCTATGGGTGTACTACTTTTTGTCTTGCTGCGACCGGATTAGAGTTGACAGGGGAGGGATGTACGGACAAGATGGTTAGACATTTAGACGTCCAAACATCCAAAATGCTGTGCAAGGCTTAGCCAGGGAGGAAGAGCAATGAGTTTTGATAGTGCACGCCAATTTGAGGCGCTGAACCAGAGTCTGGCTGAGTTGAATGGGGACATTGGTGTCTCCTTCGAGTTTTTCCCACCCACCACGGAAGGCATGGAGCAGACGCTGTGGCAATCCATTGAAAAACTCAGCCGCCTGAAGCCCAAGTTTGTCTCTGTTACCTATGGTGCCAACTCCGGTACCCGTGATCGGACACATAAGGTAATCAAGGATATCAAGGAGCGCACTGGCTTGGTCGCTGCACCGCATTTGACCTGTATTGATGCCGGCCGTGATGAGTTATGCCAGATTGCCAAAGACTATTGGGATAACGGTATTCGTCATATCGTGGCATTGCGAGGCGACCTGCCACCAGGTAGCATTCAGCGCCCGGAGATGTACGCCGCTGACCTGGTCGCGTTGCTGAAGTCTGTGGCTGATTTTGATATCACGGTCGCAGCTTACCCTGAGGTGCATCCCGAGGCACCGACAGCGCAGGCGGATTTGCTCAACTTGAAGCGCAAAATTGATGCGGGTGCCAACCGCGCCATTACCCAGTTCTTCTTTGATGTGGAAAGCTATCTGCGGTTCCGTGACCGTTGCGCTGCCATTGGTATCGAAAGCGAGATCATCCCCGGGATCCTGCCCGTCTCTAACTATAAGACGTTGCTTAAATTCGCCGGCTTCACCAACGTGAAGGTACCAAACTGGTTGCATCAGCGTTTTGAAGGGATTGAAGACAGCGACCAGACCACGCGCAATCTGTTGGGGGCTAGTGTGGCCATTGATATGGTGCGGGTGTTGGCGCGCGAAGGGGTCAAGGACTTCCATTTCTATACCTTGAACCGTGCCGAATTGACGTTTGCGATTTGTCATACCTTGGGCGTGCGCCCGTAATCGCATAGAGATTCCGCGATTTGGCGCATAAATGCGCGAACGCACCGGATTGAGCGGAAAAATGCAAAAAGGGGGTTGCCAGAAATCGGCGGCTCCCTATAATGCCGCCTCACTGACACGGCAAGCCAGCGCGGCAAGC
>JAYROM010000209.1:0-10111 GCA_041911695.1 Aeromonadaceae bacterium | reverse complement strand
TGACGCGCTGCGGGCGCAGATCATCCCGCTCTCCACCGCCGTGCGCGAGCAGTACCGGCAGATCCGGCAGGCCAAGGACACCCCGCCGTTCCATGCGCTGATCGCCAGTGTGGCCAGCGGACTGTCCGCCGTCTCGCCCACCCTGAAGACGGATCTCGGCCAGCTGGTCGATCTGCTCTCCACCTATCCGGTAGCGCGCACCCGACCGTTCTTCGATGCCATGGAAAAGACCATGCCGGGCACCGGCGGGCTGTTTGCTGCCACCATCGATCCGTGGAAGTGCACCGGCTGTCTGGAGTGCATCGAAGTCTGCGGCCCGGGCGCCCTGCAAGCCGAGGAGCAGGTGCCGGATCTGCTGGCCCGCTTGCAACAGCGCTTCGAGTTTATGAGCCACACCCCGAACACTCCGGCCCGTTTCCACGAAGGGGCCACCAGCAGCGGTGGTGAACCGAAGCGTCTGCTGCTGGATCGCGGTAACTACTACTCGACCACCGGTGGCCACGGTGGCTGTCGCGGTTGTGGCGAGGTCACGACGATCCGCCAGGTGATGGCGACCAACCATGCCGTGACCGGCAAGCGCAAACAGGCGCATCAGGCCGAACTGGAGGCGCTGATCAACGCACTGACCATCAAGCTGGATGTGCTGCAACATGGCGAGCAGAACGAGGCGAATCAGGCGCGCGATCAACGCCTGCGCGACACGCTGGCCACGCTGGAAAAACGGCTTTATCTGTACGAAGGTGGCCCGACCGGCAACGGCCCGGCGGGGGCGATCGTCGCCAACTCGACCGGTTGCAGCAGCGTCTACGCCTCGACCTTCCCGTTCAATGCCTATAAGGATCCGTGGGTGAACAGCCTGTTCCAGGATGCGCAACCGCTGGCCAAGGGGATCTTTGAAGGGGTCGCCGCGCAGGCGCTGACCGATATCCGCGCCCTGCGCACCGCCCGGCTGGAGCTGGCGGATGCCTATGATCCGGCGGTGCACGATGCGCAGATGCGCCTGCTTAACGTCAACCAGTTCACCGCACAGGAGCTGGAGCTGCTGCCCAATATCATCACTGTGGGCGGTGACGGCGCCACCTATGACATCGGCTTTGGCGCCCTGTCACGTATTCTGGCCAGTACCACGCCTATCAAGGTGGTAGTGCTCAACACCGGCGCCTACTCCAATACCGGCGGTCAGGCCTCGACCTCAAGTTATATCGGTCAGGATTCCGACCTGGCGCGTATCGGCGCGGCACACACCGGCAAGATGGAATCACGCAAGGAGCTGGGGCTGATTGCCGCCTTCCACGCCAAGGTGTTTGTCTGCGCCACCAGCACGGCGCTACAGGGCCACTTCCTGAAAAACACCCTCGAGTTCCTGTCGCGCACCGACTCGCCGGCACTGCTCGATGTCTACACCCCGTGTCAGGGCGAGCACGGGGTGGCCGATAACGTCTCGGCCAAGCAGGCGCGTCTGGCCGTCGACAGCCGCATGAGCCCGGTATTCGTGCATGACCCACACCGTGGTGAACACCTGCATGACTGGTTCTCGCTGGAGGGTAATCCGGATGTGACCCAAACTTGGACCACCACCACCATCGCCTACAGGGACGAGCAGGACAAACTGCAGTTGATGACGATGCCGCTGACCCCGGCGCACTTTGCGCTGACTGAGGTGCGCTTCAAGAAGCAGTTCCGCAAACTGGGTAGCGAGGCGACCGATCTGGTGCCGATCGACGAGTACATCAACCTGCCGGCCGCAGCGCGCACCGGCAAGACGCCGTTTATCTACTCCACCGACCGGCAGCAGAAGCTGATCCGCCTGGCGGTGCTACCGGCGATAGTCGCGCTGGTCGAGGAGCGCCGTCGCCACTGGACCCTGCTGCAATACCTCGACGGCCAGCATGTGGCCAAACTGAGCGCCGACTACCAGGCGACCATAGATGCCCTGAAGGCCGAGGTGACTGCTGCCGCCGTGCAGCATGATGCCTCGCTGGACAGCTTTGCCCAGGCGATGGTCAAACTGGCATCGTCCACCCAGGCGCCAACAGCCTCCGTACCTGCCAGCATGACCGGTGCACGCATCCCGGTGGTGGGCGTCGAGGAGACGCCAGTGCCCACGGCCGGCGCCGGTGACGAGCATGCCGCATCGGCACTGGTCACCATGACCGACCCTTCGCGCTGCACCAACTGCAAGACCTGCTACCAGGACATGCCGGAGCTGTTCGAGAAGACGCAACAGGTGATCAACGGTGAGACCCGCGAGATGGCGCGCCTGATCCCCGAGGCGCTGGCGCGAATACAAGTCACCCCCGAGCTGAAGGCGCGCCTGCAGCGCGTGTCGGCCAACTGTGATGCGGAGATCATCCAATGAGCGCCCTCACCCCCACCCCGCAGGATGATCTGCAACGCTATCTGCAGGCCAGTGACCAGTTGCGGAGCACCCGCTCCGCCCTGGACGATCTGGCCGGCCGCGATGCGGTGCAGACCTTCCACCAGCAGATGGCGCTGTTGCAGCGCCGCCTGATTGAGCGCCCGCAAGCGTTCCGCGATCTGTTTATTGCTGACGGGATGCAGGCCGTGGTGCATGAATTCCGTCAGCAGGCGCTGTCAGCCGATTTTATCCAGACTTTCTGGGCCCTGTTATTGCGCGACGACGACACCAGCAAGGTGCTGATGCGCTTTGTCTGGAACGTACCGCTCAAGCTCAAACGCAAATTCATCAAGGCGATCGATAGCTATCTCTCCGACCGTTACCCGATGTTCAAGGGGCTGTCGGAGAACTGGCCAGCGGAGCGTTTTATTCCGCCGTACATTCGTGCGCCCGAAGTGCGAGCCGAAGACTTCGAGCTGGTCAACCAGGGCTATCTTGGCTATATGAATCTCGGCTACAGCGCGCGTGAGGTCGATCTTATCGTCTGGCTGGAGGTGCTGCGCGACAAACAGTGCGAGGAGCGTCCCTGCGAGATGGGTCTGCAGGTGGCCGGCAAAGAGGAGCCCAAAGGCGGTTGCCCGGTCAAGATCCATATCCCGCAGGTGCTGAACCTGCTGGGTAACGGCAGGTTCCGCGAGGCGATGGAACTCATCGAAAGCTGCAATCCGCTGCCGAATGTCACCGGCCGCGTCTGCCCGCAGGAGCTGCAGTGCCAAGGGGTGTGCGCACATACCAAGCAGCCGATCGAGATTGGCCAGCTGGAGTGGTTCCTGCCCCAGCGCGACAAGGTCTTACACCCCGATGCGCTGGCCGAACGCTTTGCCGGACTGCCCGATCCCTGGGCGCAAGCCAGCAAACCACCGATCGCGATTGTCGGCTCCGGTCCGGCGGGCCTGATCAACGCCTATCTGCTGGCCGCCGAAGGCTTCCCGGTGACGGTGTTCGAGGCGTTTCATGCCCTCGGAGGCGTGCTGCGTTACGGCATCCCCGAGTTCCGCCTGCCCAATGCGCTGATCGACGATGTGGTCGCCAAGATCAAGCTGCTTGGCGGCCAGTTCGTGCAGAACTTTGTCGTTGGCAAGACCGCGACCCTGCATGATCTGCAGGAGGCCGGTTTCTGGCGCATCTTTGTTGGCACCGGTGCCGGCCTGCCGAGGTTTATGAACGTGCCCGGCGAGCACCTGCTCAATGTAATGTCGGCCAACGAGTTCCTGACCCGCGTCAATCTGATGCAGGGGCTACGGGCTGAGTACGAGACGCCGTTGCCGGAGATTCGCGGCAAGTCGGTGCTGATCATCGGCGGCGGCAACACCGCCATGGACGCCGCACGCACCGCCCGTCGCCTCGGGGGTCAGGTCACCATCGTCTATCGGCGCACCCAGAAGGAGATGCCGGCGCGGGTCGAGGAGCTGCACCATGCGTTGGAGGAAGGCATTCAGCTCAAGCAACTGCGCTCGCCGTGCGAGTTTGTCGGCGACGACAAGACCCACTTCGTCAAGGCGGCCATCCTTGAGGTCATTGCTCTCGGTGAGCCGGATGCCTCCGGCCGCCGTAGCCCGGTGGCCACCGGCGAGCAGGAGACCATGCACGCCGATCTGGTGATCATGGCGCTCGGTAATGATCCGAACCCGATCATCAAGCACTCGGAGCCAGACCTGAAAACCACCCGCTGGGGCACCATCGATCTGGCGAACAAGGGCTCGATGCAGACCTCGTTGGATGGCATCTACTCCGGTGGCGACGCCGCCCGTGGCGGCTCGACCGCGATTCGCGCAGCCGGTGACGGCCAGGCCGCTGCACGCGAGATTGTCGGCCATATCGCGCTCATCGCCAGCGAGATTGCCGCGCGGGTAGCCAGCGCCCACGCCTATACCGAACTCGGGCGTACGCCGCAGACCATTGTCGATAAGGTGGAGCTCAGCAGCGGTATTGTCGAGTTCACCGTCAAGGCACCGATGATCGCCAAGGCGGCGCGCGCCGGACAGTTTGTGCGTGTGCTGGCCTGGCCGGATGGCGAGCTGATCCCGCTCACCCTGGCCGACTGGGATGCCGAGGCCGGCACCATCTGTCTGGTGGTGCAAGGCATGGGCACCTCGAGTCTCGAGATCAACAAGATGCAGATCGGCGACAGTTTCACCGGCATCGCCGGCCCGCTCGGTCAGCCCAGTGCGCTGCATCGCTACGATCCGGCGCGGCAAACCGTGGTCTTTACCGCAGGCGGCCTTGGCCTGCCGCCGGTCTACCCGATTGCCCGTGAGCATCTAAAACTTGGCAACCATGTCACCCTGATTGCCGGCTTCCGCAATGCCGATCTGCTGTTCTGGACCGGTCAGGGCGAACGGGTTGATCAACTCAAGGCAACTTATGGTGATCAGCTGGAGGTGATCTACTGCAGTAACGACGGCAGCTTCGGCCAGCAGGGCTTTGTCACCACCCCGCTTGAGGCGATGCTCAAGGATGGCAAGCAGTATCACGGCCGCAGTCTGGCCGAGGTGGTCACCATTGGCCCACCGTTGATGATGCGTGCAGTGAGTGACCTGACCAAGCCGTTCGGCGTCAAGACGGTCGCCAGCCTGAACGCCATCATGGTCGATGCCACCGGCATGTGCGGCGCCTGCATGGTGCCGGTGATGCAGGATGGCAAACTTGTTCGCAAACACGCCTGCGTGGATGGCCCCGAGATCGACGGCCATATCATCGATTGGGACAAGTTCCTGCCGCGCTTTGGTCTGTTCAAGCCACAAGAGCAAGCCAGTCGGCAACGGCACGGTTATGCGTAATGGCTATGCGTGATGAGCGTGTAGCGCGAAAGGCGCTGATATGGGAGATCAATCCGGAACCGCCATGGTTCCGGATTTTTTGGGGTAACCGGTGCCCGCCAGCGACTGACCATGCGGTGAACGTTGGGCTTCGCGTTCGCTCAGCACCAACCTACAACAGATTATTTATCAATTGCTTGTGTAGGTTGGCGCTGAATGTAATGAAGCCCAACGTTCACCGCGTTATCACGGACGCCTACGCCAACCCATCTCGACCTATCCACATCGCCTTACCAGAAGCTGGACGCTCTCGCCCTCGCGACTGACCTCTACCACCTCGACACCGAGGTTGGACTGCTGGCGCATCAGCCAGCGTGGCGGATGTTCGCACTGCACCAGCACTTCGGAAAAGGCCGCGGTCTGCAGCAACGGCAATAACAGCTGCTGTGAGTTGAGGCCAGTCTGGGCCTGGCTGTCGACCAGATTGAGGGTATAACAACCGGCTTTGCCCTCTTCGACCGGCTGCGGCAGATAGCGCGCCAGCTCGGTCTGATCCACGGTGAAGCTGAGCCCCTTTTGCTGGCGACAGCGGTGCTCAGCCAAAGACACTGGCGGGTTATCCGCCTGCGCACGGGCCTGCTGATGTTTCTGCTCGCGGAAGGTCCGGATGGCGGCAAGGCAGGTGGCCATCGGCCCTTGCAGACGCCACATCGCCACGCCGAATCCGTCAATGATCGAGCGGGCGAAGCCTTGCAGCTCGCTGACCACCAGATCCTCGCACTCATGCTGACGCATCCAGCCCAGCACCTGCTCCAGTTGACCACGCATCACCGCGAGGCCGCCCTGTTCGTCCAGACTCACGGCCAGCATCTGGTCCAGTTGCCAGTCATCCGGCCGCTGGGCCGAGGGTTGATACAGGCGCACCTGCGCCGCACCGATCAGCGAGGCACATTGTCCACTGGCATCGGTCCACACCGCTATTTTCATGCTCTGCTCCTTGTTCGCGCCATGTTGCCGCAAGAGGGCAACCATGACGCTCAGCGCTCCGCCGTCGGGGCTCCGATGCCATTCTGTTTGCCCTTCATCGACTCGATATCAATCCGTACGACAACGGTCGATTTCAGGCTGGCTTCCGGATAGGCGAATTTAGTCGGGGTAAAGCGCGCGACGATGCGATCCAGTGCCGCAGTCTTCTCGACCGGATCATCAATGATCTGGCAACTACCCTGGCCTATTACGGTGCGGTGCCGCGCCTCGAAGTTGCAGGCCAGCGCATCGGGGATCACCCCCTGATAGTCAGTGACGCAGAAGCAGACCCGCGGGTTGCGCGCCAGCAGCGCCATCTTGGTACCGCGGCGCGCGGAGTGAAAATAGATCGCCTCGCCGTCAAAGGCGTAGAACAGCGGTAGCAAGAACGGCTCATCCTCGCTGGCCATCGCCAGATGCATCAGATGGCCTGCGGCCAGGATCTCGTTTAATCGCGCCGGATCGGTGATCTCGCGGTCTTCGCGGCGCATGGCCCCATGCGGATGCCCGGCACTCAGGGGCGGTAAGGTGGCATTCATCGGCTCTCTCCGTTTGAACGGGATACAACACTGTGCGTATTTGTGGGTATTGATGATCGACTATTCAAAACATGTGGTTAGAACAGTGCCGGCTCGGGCAGCATGCCCAGCGCGGTAAAGCGTTGCGCCAACGCCGCACAGATCGCCAGCGCGTCCTCGGCATCTGCGGCTTGCGGTGTGCCGTGGTGATAGTTCTCCAGCGAGCAGATGCCGAAGATGCCATCCAACGCGCGGATCTGTGCATTCAAGGTGTCAGGGAAGGCAGTATCGACCTCTTGCACACTGTTCATCAGGCTGCCGTAGTTATGGTTAAACGGCATCACATCGTGATAGGCGCATAGCGCGATCAGATAACACTCGATCGCAATCGAGGCGACATTGAACACCAGACTGGCCGACTGCCCCTGATGGGCAAACTGGCAGGCGCGCGCATGATAGCCATCGGCATCTTGCAGATTGCGCCGGTAACGCACTGGCGCGGGTTCAAACAGTAATTTGCTCATGGCTTTCTCCTTGATAGGCCCTTGTGCCGGACAAGCGGGCAGGCTTGCGCCCGCCCGACCCTGCGCGCCTTACCAGACGTTCAGGATCCACTCCTTGTTCTTCTTGTATTCCATGTCGGTGAACAGGGTGTTGGCCATCTGCTCAGCCAGCCAGATGGCACCGGCATAACCGACCACCGGATGGCGATACAGCCCGGCGCGGTCATAGGTCGGGAAGCCGACCCGCACCATCGGAATGTTCATATCAATGGCGCTGAACCGCCCCTTGGAGTGGCCGAGGATCAGATCCAGCTCCAGCCCCTCGTTGGTGACGCGGTTTTCCAGCTCCCACAGATCGGCATTGGTGACGATCTCCATGTCCCAGTCGACGTGGGCACGCAACGCCTTGACACGCGGGTCCTCCTCGTAGAACGGGTTATCGTCACCGAGCAGCAGCAACTTGGGCTTCATCTCCAGATCGATACAGAACTCGGCCAGCCCCAGCACCAGATCCGGATTGCCATAGATCGCCACCTTCTTGTCGGCGAGGAACATGTGCACCAGATCAGTCAGCGCATCCAGCGCGATACCGCGTTCGCGTACCAGCGACGGCGGGATCGGCTTGCCGGTCAGGGTCTGCAGGTTCTTGAGGAAGATATCGGTGTTGCGGATACCAATCGGCGTCGGACCGATGATGGTCGGCAACTGGAAGGTCTCCTCCAGATACTTGGCCGCCTTGGCCCCCTCATAGCGGTTGAGCGCCAGGGTGCCGATGGCATTGGCGGTGCCCTGCAGATCGGCAATCGTGGTGCTGCCATGCGAGGTGTGGTTGCCTTCCGGCATCAGCGGCGAGTCAAAGGTCTCGATTTCGAACAGCACGGTGGCGTCGATACCCATCTCGGCGACCAGATGCTTGAGCGCCGTGACATCGCCCGGATTGACCCAGCCGGTGAGCAGGTTGAGCTTGCCGTTCGGCTCGCCCCGGGTGGCGAAGTATTTGACGAAGTCGCGCACCGCATTGTCGTAGCCGTGGATCATGCTGCCGACAAAGCTCGGCGTATGCACCGGGATCAGGTGCACCTCGCGGCCGGCATACTTCTCCTTGAGCAGGCCATTATTCAGCTTGGTGATCAGGCCATCGATATCATCGCCGATCACCTCGGTGGAACAGGTGGTGATAATCGGCACCACCTTGACATGCGGATAGCGCATCAACAGCACATCCACCGCCGTCTCGACGCGGTCGAGGGCACCGAACACCGCGCCGTCCTCGTGCACTGACGAGGAGGCAATTTCAAAACTCTCCTTCAGGTGCTGCGAGATCAGCAGACGCACGAACATCACGCAACCCTGGCCACCGTGAACAATGCCAATGCAGTCCTCGATGCCGATGCTGGCGAACTGGGCACCGGCCGGCTGGCAGGTGAAGATCGGATTGATCACGCCGGCCCGGCTCTTTTCCATCAATTCACAACTCATGGTGATTACTCCCTAAATTCAGTTCCCGATAGCGGCGTCTTGCCGTTCACGACCGGATGACGCCAGACAGGCGCCGCACGCCATCCGGTCGGGGTTGCGCTACTTAGTAATGGCGGTCAGTCAGTTCGGCATTCAGCGAGCCGGTGATGGTCAGGAAATCCAGCCGCTGGTGCAGTCCCTGCATCAGCGTGCGAATGGTCTCCTTGTCCATCGACGCCAGCCAGGCGAAACGCTCGCGAAACGCATCGGCCAGGCAGACCGCATCGGCCCAATAGCAACGCTGTTCCGGCGTCGACAGCTCCACCTGCTCTGCACACAGCAGCGCTGTGGTGGTGCCGAGGATCTGCGCGTTCTGCCGTTCGCGGTCCCACGAGCGGGAGTGAAACTGCCACAGGCACTTCTTCATGATGTAATCGATCATCTGCTCGATCTGTTGCTGCATGCTGTTATCCATCTCAGCCTCCCTGCGCCACCAGTGCCGGTGCCGGCACTTCGGTGGTCTGCTTACGTTCAAATTGCGGATAGACCCGGTCCTTGAATTTGGCCAGGCTGTCATAGGCCCCGCTGTACTGGCGCAGCGTCGGGTCATTGCGCACCTCATCGCTCAGGTTGGCATCCGACAGCATGCGCGCGGTACGAAAGCCCATGTCGGTCGGGATCTCGTCCTTGCTGATATCGACCAGCGCCAGCTGATGGATCGGCGAATAGATGGCGTTGTAGATGTCGCGGGCAAAGCGTACCCAGCCTTCGTAACCCTTCCACGGCCCGTTGTGATAGGCATGGGCATTCAGGTATGGCACACGGATCTTCTTCGCCACTTCGCCCGGCCGCTTGCCGGTGAAGATGACATCCGGCTTGAGCTTGTACATGGCTTCCAGCCCTTCCAGCTCGTTCGGATCATCAATCGCCAGTGCCCCCTCCTCGCAACGCGCGATGCCCTTCTCCATGTCGCCCTGATGGCCGAACTTGGTATACAGCGACACCACCTGCACCCCCATCTCCTCATGGATGACGTTGGCCCAGTGCCACAGCTTGGAGCCGCCCGGCCACAAGCAGACCTTCTTGCCCTGCAGGCGTGCCTTGTACCAGTCCAGCTCCGGCTTCCAGCGCGCGGTCTCTTCATCGATGATCGCCTGGGCCCGCTCTTCAATGCCGAAGAACAGGGCGATCTTGCGCAGCGATCCGGAGAGCGGCTCGAAGCCGAAGCCGTCGATATCCAGACGCGGGATGCCGTAACGCACACGCAGCTCGTTGCAGATGTACTCGGCCGAACGCGCGCATTCGAGCACGTTCAACTGGGCACGGTGCATGGCGCGCAGATCGTCATACGAGCCATTACCGGTGAAGGTAGAGAGGATCTGGATGCCCATGCGCTTGAAATAGTCCTGCATCACCTCCTGATCGCCC
>JAYROM010000208.1:0-2830 GCA_041911695.1 Aeromonadaceae bacterium | reverse complement strand
CAATACGCCGTGATTTCCGGCCCGAGCCATGACTATTTATGGATCCTGGCGCGCACGCCTACCCTGACTGACCCCCTTAAGCAACAATTGGTCGAGAAGGCACAGGCCGCTGGCTTTGATACCAAGCAGCTGATTTTCGTGGCGCAGGAGTGAGCGGTGTCCGCACGCTAGAAAACCGGAAGCCGGAACGATGCGGACCAGCCCTTTTTCACCGTCACCAATACTGGCATGCTAGCCACAGTGGTTACCGGCCGGGTCGGTGCAAGAGGAGAGCCCATGACCCGTAATTTGAATAAGGACACCATCGTCTGCATGTCCCTGGCCGCCCGGCCGAGCAATTTCGGGACCCGTTTTCACAACTACCTGTATGACGCGCTGGATCTGGATTATCTGTACAAGGCCTTCACCACCCGCGATCTGCCCGGCGCCATCGCCGGGGTGCGCGCCCTCGGCATCCGTGGTTGTGCCATCTCGATGCCCTTTAAAGAGGATGTAATGGCGCTGGTGGATGAGCTGGATCCATCGGCTCAGGCCATCGATTCGGTGAATACGCTGGTCAATACCGACGGCTATCTGAAGGCCTACAACACCGACTTTATCGCTATCGCCCAACTGCTGGCGCAGTATCAGGTGCCCCCAACCTGGCGCTTCGCCCTGCAGGGGAGCGGCGGCATGGCCAAGGCGGTGGCCTGTGCGCTCAAGCAGCGCGGCCTGCACGGCCATATCATTGCGCGTAATGCGGAACGCGGTCAGGCGCTGGCCGATCTGTATGGGTTCGGCTGGCAGCCGGACCTGGATGGCCTGCAGCCCGACCTGTTGATCAATGCAACTCCGCTGGGAATGACCGGAGCCGAGCAAGAGACGCTGGCGTTTTCCGCAGCGGCGATAGCCGGGGCTCAGGTGGTGTTCGACGTGGTCGCCCTGCCGGCGGAGACGCCGTTGATCCGCGCCGCGCGCGCGGCCGGCAAAACCGTGATCACCGGTGCCGAGGTATTTGCCATTCAGGCCGTCGAGCAGTTCGTGCTCTATACCGGCGTGCGTCCGGACGATGAGCTGTTTCAGGCCGCCGCCCGCTACGCGCGCGGCTAACACGACGAGCGACACAGCAAGGACCGGAGAGACGACATGTTGCAAGCGGTGATTTTCGATATGGACGGGGTGCTGATCGACAGTGAACCCCTGCATCAGGCGGCCGATCTCGATCTGCTGCAACAACTTGGCATCACGCCGCCGGCCGGTTATCTGGCGCAGTTTACTGGCATGGCCAACCCTGAGATGTGGCGCCAGATCGCCAGCGACTTCAGGTTGACGCTGGATATTCCGGCCTTATTACACACCCAGGAGTTGCTGAAAATCGCCCGTCTGCAACGCGAACCGTGGCAGGCCATCGTCGGCGTGGGCGACTTGATTGATGCCCTGGCGGCGGCTGGGGTGCGCATGGGGGTGGCATCGTCGTCATCCCCGGGCTTGATTGCCGCCGTGTTGCAGCGTATCGGGTTGGCCGACCGTCTGCCGGTGACCCTCTCCGGCGAGACCATGGCGCACAGCAAACCGGCACCAGATATCTTTCTGGCCATGGCCGACCGCCTGGGCGTCACGCCCGCGCACTGCGTGGTGATCGAGGATGCCCACCACGGCGTCACCGCCGCCAAACGCGCCGGCATGGCCTGCGTCGCCTATCGCAACCCCGGCTCCGGCAACCAGGATCTGTCAGCCGCCGATCTGTGCATCGACCACTTCAGTGCGCTGGATGTGGCGCGGTTACGGGGGTTGGTGAAAGGGGTCTGTGAATGCTAACCCTAACCGATTGCATGAAGGACCCTAGATAAGGGTGGGCGGGCAACTTGTGTGACAGACAAGATTGAGTATGTAAAAAGTGCCAGGTACTCTGAGAAAAAACAGTGAGTTCATCGGTATGGCACTCAAGGCGAGTTGGTCTCAAGAGGAAATTGCCGCCACGGTGGCGGATTATATGCAGATGCTGCAGTTGGAGTTAGCTGACCAGCGCTACAACAAGACGCAGCATCGACGTGCCTTGATGGCCAAGCTGAATGGTCGTAGTGACGCTGCGGTCGAAATGAAACATCAAAATATCAGCGAGGTGCTCAGAGCATTAGGCCGCGCGTGGATTGTCGGTTACAAGCCGTTGTCCAATTTACAAGGTGCGCTCAAAGAAGAGGTTGTGCAGTGGTTACAAGCCAATCCCCAGTTAGACCGTTTCTTAGAAGCGGCGATTGATAAACCGGCTGTTATGCCTTCGCATTTCAGCTTCGATGGCTTTTTGGTCTCGCCGCCGGTCGTGGGGCGTGAGGTCCGCGAGCCAACACTGCCTTATCAAACCGAGCTCCCCCAGTTGCACCGCGACTATATCGCCCGCGAAGCTGCCAATCAGTCACTCGGTTTAGCGGGTGAATTGTTGGTGTTGGCATTTGAACGACAGCGCTTGATCAGCTGTGGTTGTGACCGACTGGCAGATCGCGTGGAGCATGTTGCCAAGACGCGGGGGGATGGACTGGGTTATGACATTCTCTCTTTTGAGACCACTGGGCGCGAACGCCTGATCGAAGTGAAAACCACCTCCTTTGCTAAAGAGATGCCCTTTTACGCCTCGCGAAACGAGGTGGCCTGTTCGGCGGATCATGCTGACCTGTTTGTGCTGATGCGCGTCTACGATTTTCGCCGTGCTGCGCATGCGTTTGAGCTGCCGGGGTCCATCGCACGCAATTGTCATCTTGATGCGATCACCTATTCTTGCCAGCTTCGTTAAGCGCATCGCGCGACGGCTCCTGCGACAATAAAAAACCCCGGCCAATCGTTATTCCCCCCAACT
>JAYROM010000207.1:0-7000 GCA_041911695.1 Aeromonadaceae bacterium | reverse complement strand
GGCGTGTATAGTACGCTGTCACGCCGCCAAAACAAATTGGCGGTCACCGCTTCAACCAGCCAGCCATCATGATCGCAGACGAGGCCTTCGGCAAGTTGCCGCTGATCCAGCTCATCACGCAGCAGCACCTGCTCTAGCCGGTTCAGACTTTTAACCCCGGCGAGCAGGCTGCCCACCGCCAGTCGCTGCTGGCAAATACCAAGCTGGATGCCATTTTGCCGCCACTGTGGATAGTGGGCCGGCAAGGCAAAGGTCTGGATAATCTCGGTCGGCGCCATGCAGCCTTGCGGGGAATAACCACGCACGCCCTGACCGCGCGAGATCATGATTTTGGCCCCGCCATCGCCCTGCCCGACCATCAGGCCGCGCAAGCGCGCCAGCAGGCGATCGGTGTCCGGCGACGGCATCCGTAGACGCTGCGCGGTGGATTGCAAACGTTCAACGTGCCAGTCCCAGAATTGCGGCTGGCCATCACGCCACTGCAGGGTGGTGAAATAGCCATCACCGTACATGAAACCCCGGTCAGATACCGTTATCTCGCTGGCGAGTTCGCCATTTACCATCCACATCCCCCCTCCTTTGCCGCGCAACGGCGGTGCCGTAACCAAAAAAAAGGCCTGATCGAGGATCAGGCCTTATTTCTGCTGTCGCAGTTAGACGCGCTTGAAGATCAGCGAGCCGTTGGTACCACCGAAGCCGAACGAGTTGGACAGGGCGTATTCGAATTCCGCCTTACGGGCAGTATTCGGCACCAGGTCCAGATCGCACTCATCATCCGGGTTATCCAGATTGATGGTCGGCGGCGCAACCTGATCACGCAGCGCCAGCACAGTGATGATCGCTTCAATCGCCCCGGCAGCACCCAACAGGTGACCGGTCATCGACTTGGTCGAGCTGACCATCACCTTCTTGGCATGTTCGCCGAAGGTGGACTTGACGGCACGCAACTCGGCCAGGTCACCCAGCGGCGTCGAGGTGCCGTGTGCATTGATATAACCGATGCACTCGACCGGCAGCTGGGCATCCTTGATGGCATTGGCCATCGCCTGGGCCGCACCGGCGCCATTTTCTGGCGGCGCAGTCATATGATTGGCATCGCCACTCATACCGAAACCAACCAGTTCAGCGTAGATCTTCGCGCCACGCGCCTTGGCATGTTCGTACTCTTCCAGCACCAGTACCCCGGCACCATCACCCAGCACGAACCCATCACGGTCCTTATCCCACGGACGGCTCGCCTTCTGCGGGTCGTCATTGCGGGTAGACAGCGCCTTGGCCGCAGCAAAACCGCCCATGCCCATCGGCGTGGAGGCTTTTTCAGTACCGCCGCAGACCATCACATCGGCATCACCATAGGCAATCATGCGACCGGCAAAGCCGATAGCATGGGTACCGGAGGTACATGCGGTGGTGATTGCCACATTCGGGCCACGCAGACCCTTCATGATCGACAGGTTACCGGCGGCCATGTTGATGATGGTAGACGGAACAAAGAACGGGCTCAGCTTACGCGGGCCGCCATTGGTCAGACTGGTGTGGTTCTGCTCAATCAGACCCAAACCGCCAATCCCGGAACCGATCGACACACCCACGCGCTCTGCGTTTTGTTCCGTGATTTGCAGGCCGGAATCTTCCAGCGCCATAACACCTGCTGCAACGCCGTACTGGATGAACAGGTCCATCTTACGGGCGTCTTTACGAGAAATACCGAACTGCTCAGGATCAAAATCCTTTACCAGACCAGCGAACTTGGTCGGGAAGTCAGTCGTATCAAAGTGCTCGATGTTGGTAATGCCGCTCTGGCCCTGCAACAGTGCCTGCCAGGAGGATTCTGCCGTGTTGCCCACAGGAGAAAGCATACCCAGACCGGTTACCACAACTCTGCGTTTTGACACAGGATTGCCTCCGCAAGGTAAAAAAAGAAAGGGGAATAGAAATAAACAAGAGCGGCGCTTGGGCCGCTCTTGTGAACCGGGAAATTAATCCTGGTTAGATTTGACGTAGTCGATTGCAGCCTGAACAGTGGTGATCTTTTCGGCTTCTTCATCAGGAATTTCAGTGTCGAACTCTTCTTCCAGAGCCATTACCAGTTCAACGGTGTCCAGAGAGTCAGCGCCCAGATCATCGACAAAGGAGGCTTCCGGCTTGACATCTTCTTCCTTGACGCCCAGCTGTTCGATGATGATTTTCTTAACGCGTTCTTCGATATTGCTCATGACCTGATTTTTCCTTTGAAAATACGCAGTTTGCGTGTCGTTGCAGTAGTGTATTCGATTGCGGGTAGTTTGCAAGACCGTTGAAAGTGGTCAAACCAAGTTTTTAGACATATATCGCCTATCTAACTGCATAGTTATGACCACGTTTTCAGCACAACGGTCAGACCATGTACATCCCGCCGTTTACGTGCAGCGTTTCGCCAGTGATATAACCTGCTTCGTCAGAAGCCAGGAAAACCACAGCGGCAGCAATCTCTTTTGGATCCCCGAGACGGTTGGCCGGCACCTGACCCAGAATACCAGCACGCTGCTCATCAGTCAGCGCCTGGGTCATATCGGTCTCGATGAAACCGGGCGCTACCGCATTCACTGTAATGCCGCGCGAAGCAACTTCACGCGCCAGTGACTTGGTAAAGCCGACCAGCCCTGCCTTGGCTGCAGCGTAATTGGTCTGGCCGGCGTTGCCCATGATCCCGACCACAGATCCGATACTCACAATGCGACCAAAGCGCTTTTTCATCATGCTGCGCAGCACCGGCTTGGACAGACGGAACACTGAAGTCAGATTGGTGTCCAGGATGTCCTGCCACTCATCATCCTTCATACGCATCATCAGGTTGTCACGGGTGATGCCCGCATTATTGATCAGCACGTCAACATCGCCAAAACGTTCCTTGATCGCGGCATACAGCGCATCAATGGACTCCTGGCTGGTGACATTCAATACCATGCCGCAGCCGGCATCACCCAACCAGGCCGAGATGGCCTCGGCACCAGACTGACTGGTTGCAGTACCCACCACACGGGCACCGCGGGCCACGAACGCTTCCGCGATGGCACGACCAATACCACGGCTGGCGCCAGTGACCAGAACAACCTTGTTTTCAAAACTCATACGGGTTTCCTATCAGCAAATTCGGGAGTCTGAGACTCGTGTTCAGCACTGGTGCCTCAGGCGATCTTGGCCATCACATCCTGCAGCGAGGCCGGATCGTTCACCGCAGCCCCTTCAACACGGGCATCAATACGCTTGGCCAGGCCGGTCAACACCTTGCCCGGGCCCATTTCCACTTCCAGGGTGACACCGGCTTCGGCCATCGCGGCCACGGTCTCAGTCCAACGTACCGGGCTGAACAGCTGACGCACCAAGGCATCCTTGATGCGCGCCGGATCAGTTTCCTGCGCCACATCGACATTGTTGATCACCGGAATCGCCGGGGCCTGCAACACGATGTCTGCCAGCGCAGCGGCCAGCTTCTCAGCCGCCGGGCGCATCAGGGCACAATGCGACGGTACACTCACCGGCAGCGGCAACGCACGCTTGGCGCCAGAGGCTTTCATCAGCACATTGGCACGTTCTACCGCTTCCTTGTTACCCGCAATCACCACCTGGCCCGGAGAGTTGAAGTTCACCGGTGAGACCACCTGACCCTGTGCCGCTTCGACACAGTTGGCGGCAATCACATCATTGTCCAGACCGATGATGGCAGACATGGCGCCCGTGCCTTCCGGTACGGCTTCCTGCATCGCCTTGCCACGCAGTTCAACCAGACGGATCGCATCACGGAAATCCATGACACCGGCACAGACCAGGGCGGAATATTCGCCCAGACTATGGCCAGCCATCACTGACGGAGTCGCCCCGCCTTGTGCCTGCCATACCCGCCACAGGGCTACCGAGCTGGCCAGCAGGGCCGGCTGGGTTTGCCAGGTCTTGTTCAGCTCTTCAGCCGGGCCTTCCATGACCAGTTGAAACAGGTCATAACCCAGCACGGCGCTGGCTTCATCAAACGTGGCCTTGACCACCGGATACTGCGCCGCCATCTCGGCCAGCATACCAACACTCTGGGAACCCTGACCGGGGAATGCAATGGCAAAAGTCATCTGTGGATGTCCTTCTAGTTATCAAATCAGAAACGAACCAGGGCAGAGCCCCAGGTAAAGCCGCCGCCAAACGCTTCCAGCAAAATCAGCTGGCCACGCTGGATACGACCGGAGCGCACCCCTTCGTCCAGCGCAATCGGCACTGACGCGGCCGAGGTATTACCGTGGCGATCCAGGGTCAGAATGACCTGATCCAGCGACATGCCGAGCTTGCGAGCAGTGGCACTGATAATACGGTGGTTAGCCTGATGCGGCACCAGCCAGTCCAGTTCGGACTTGTCCAGCCCATTGGCTTCCAGGGTTTCCACCACGATCTGGCTCAACTGGGTGACCGCCACCTTAAACACGTCATTGCCCTTCATAAACATCCAGGCAGTGTCCGGCTGGCCACGACGCGGTTGCGGCAGGCACAGCAGGTCACCATAACGGCCATCGGCATGCAGATGGGTGGAGAGAATGCCCGGCTCTTCAGAAGCGCCCAGCACCACAGCCCCTGCCCCGTCACCAAAGATAATGATGGTGCCACGATCTTGCGGATCACAGGTCCGCGACAAGGCATCTGAACCGACCACCAGAACATGGCGAGCGGAACCGGTACGAATAAACTGGTCCGCCACGCTCAAGGCATAACTGAAACCAGCGCACGCTGCCGCCAAATCAAACGCCGGAATGCCCGGGCAGGCGAGCATGCCTTGCAATTCACAGGCAGCTGAAGGAAATGCCTTCTCTGCACTAGTGGTAGCGACGATGATCAGATCCAGTTCATTGGCAGCCACCCCAGCGGCCGATAGCGCCTTGGTTGCTGCTTCATGCGCCATGGTAGCAATCGTTTCATCTGCCCCGGCAATGCGACGCTCTTTGATACCTGTGCGCTCGACAATCCACTCATCACTGGTCTCGACCATGCGTTCAAGATCAGCATTGGTGCGAACCATAGCGGGCACATAACTGCCCGTACCAAGAATTTTACTAAACATAGATTTGATTAGCGCCTGTTCAAAGGTAATGCGTCAAACCGCTCGGCAATGCGCGCAGGAAGTTGGCGTTCCACTTCGACTGCGGCCTGCAGAATGGCATTGGTGAAGGCGCACCGTTCGGCACGCCCGTGACTCTTGATTACGATGCCACGCAATCCTAACAAACTTGCCCCGTTATACTGGTCGGGGTTCAGATGTGAAAGCCGTCGTTTGAAAAAGCGGGTCAGACTGGATTGGACCCAGCCGGCCCAACCTTGCATCTGCTGATGACTGGCTTCGGACAATAACCTTACCATGCCTTCCGCGGTTTTCAGTGCAATATTCCCGACAAAGCCATCACAAACGATGACATCGGCGCTGCCCTGGAACAGGGCATCACCCTCGATAAAACCACGATAATTGAGCCGCGGAGTCATCGTCAGCAGTTCAGCTGCTTCCCGCACCTGGGTATTGCCCTTGTTGGCTTCGGCACCCACATTGAGCAACGCGACGCGCGGCCGCTCCAGACCCAGGACCTGCTCGGCGACTACCGACCCCATCAACGCAAACTGACGCAGATGTTCTGCCTCGCAGTTCACATTGGCCCCCAGATCCAGAAACACCGAGCGGCCACCGGCAATGGTCGGTACACAAGACATCAGTGCAGGACGATCCACCCCCTCCACCACGCGCAGTACATGCTTGGCAATCGCCATCAGCGCACCGGTATTGCCGGAGCTGACGCAGGCATGTGCTGCACCATTGGCCACCTGTTGTACGGCAAGACGCATAGAGGAGTCCGTCAGATGACGCAGGGCAAACGCCGGGCGTTCAGCCATGTCGATGACTTGGGAAGCATGGATCAGGGAGACGCGTGGATGGTCTAACAGCCCATGCTGCTGCAATAGCGGTTGCAGAAGGGTCTGTTCGCCTACCAGGGTCAGTCGCAGATGAGGCAAAAGCGACAGTGCCTGCGCGGCGGCAGGCACTGTTTCAGAGGGGCCGTGGTCGCCCCCCATTAAATCTAACGCTAGGGTTAGAGTAGACAAGGCAAGGCCGCTCGCTTATTAAGCGATAACCTTCTTGCCACGGTAGAAACCGTCTGCAGTCACGTGGTGACGACGGTGAATTTCACCGGAGGTCACGTCCACGGTCAGTGCAGAAGCAGTCAGTGCATCGTGAGAACGACGCATACCACGTCTGGAACGGGTTTTACGGTTCTGTTGTACGGCCATTGACCTTACTCCTAATTCATTTACTGGATTTCAGACTATTCAGAACTGCAAACGGATTTGGCCGCTCATCAGCAGGTTCGATCTTTCCCCAGGACATCTGCATGCCTCCGCGGTCACACTCTTGCGCTTCGTGCATCGGTGCGAACGGCAGACAAAGGATGAATTCATCCTCTAGCAGCTCCAGCAGGTCGATCTCGCCATTTTCATCTAACTCGATGGGCTCATAAGCTTCCGGCAGTTCATCCTCCACGACTTTAGAAGTCAGCGGAGTATAGATGAATTCGATCTCACATCGATGTTCAAACGCTTCATTGCATCGCTGGCACTCGAGGCTGACCTGGGCATGGGCATTACCCTGAATAGTGGTCAACCCCTGGGCATCAGTACCGAACGAGAATTCAGCATGAATATCATCGAGGATTTCGATAACAGACTGACCCAGTCGCTCAAATTGAGCACGTTCGAACACCCCAACGTAGTCGAGACGCTTAACGGCACAACGGATCGGATCAATCTTAATGGGCAACTTCACCTTTTGCATAGGGCGCGGATGATATAGAGAGACTCACTGATAGTCAAAGGAAAAACGGCGTTTTACGACATTTGTTGCCAACTTTTTTCCAACCTGTCTAAGATCAGCCGCAAAACGAGGAGATCCCATGTTACCACACCCGCTGATTCTGGCTTCGACATCCCGCTATCGCCGTGC
>JAYROM010000206.1:0-3919 GCA_041911695.1 Aeromonadaceae bacterium | reverse complement strand
GGCGATGAAGATGGAGTTTCCGCTTACCGCCCCGTGTGACGGTTTTATCGAAGCCCTCTTTTGTCAGGCAGGCAGTCCGGTACTGGCCGGCGATCTGCTGTGCGCGATCCATCGCTGAATATAAGCGGATGCCGCTTCGATTTTCCTTGCGGCAATCGCCTGCTGTTGCTTGTTTTTAGTGCGCTTGCACCCTGTTGGGTGCGCATTATTTAAGTGCATCCTGGCTACTACTATTCATCCCTCCGGTTGTTCTGTCCCGTCATATCGATATAAGTATTTGATAAATAGTTAATTATCGATTTTTCCTCAGTTTGGCATCCCGATTGCAATACAAGCTTGTATACAAGATTGCATACCAGTGCATCACGGTGCACGACAACGGGAGCGTAGAGATGGCCGATAGTCATGACCTGGCCGGCAGGCTGAACAGGGCAAAGCCGCGCAGGGAAAATATTGCGGACAAGGTGTATGCCCACCTCAAAGCCGAGATCTTCGCATTCCGTCTGCTGCCGGGTGATCGCTTCACCGAGAACGATGTTGCCGACCTGCTGCAGGTCAGCCGCACCCCGGTGCGCGAGGCCTTGTACCGCCTGCAGGATGAGGGCTATGTGCTGGTGTCGTTCCGCAGTGGCTGGCAGGTGCGGCCGTTCGATTTCAACTACTTCGAGGAGCTGTATGACGTGCGCATCATCCTCGAGGAGGCGGCAGTGCGTCGCCTGTGTGCGACTGCGTCAACCCATGAGGACTTTCTGGAATTGCTGGATTTCTGGCTGGTGCCGGAGAGCGCGCGATGCAGCGATTTCGCTTTCGTGTCGCACAAGGACGAGCGCTTTCATAACCAGCTGGTCAGCGCCACCGGTAACCACGAGATGACCGTCATGCACCAGCGGATCACGGATCGCATCCGCATTATCCGGCGGCTGGATTTCACCCAGTCACACCGTGTGGCCGCCACCTATGACGAACACAGCGCCATCCTGCGCGCCATCCAGCAGCAGGACCCGACGCTGGCCACCGGATTACTGAATAGCCACATCACCGCCAGCAAGGCGGAGGTGCGCAAGATCACGTTACACAAGCTGCATACAGCACGTGAGCAGATGGCGCGGGATATGGAAATAGCCTGAGTCATTTTTTATCTACAACATGGAGATGTTTCGATGAAAAAACACCCGTTGAACTACCTGATGAGTTGTTCATTGCTGGCACTGTCTTTGGGCGCGACTGCAACCTACGCGGCCGACGACACCATCAAGGTGGGGGTCCTGCATTCGCTGTCAGGCACCATGGCGATCTCTGAAACCACCCTGAAAGACACCATGCTGATGCTCATTGACGAGCAGAACAAGAAGGGTGGCTTGCTGGGTAAGAAGCTGGAGCCGGTGGTGGTTGACCCGGCCTCCAACTGGCCGCTGTTTGCAGAAAAGGCGCGTGAGCTGATCCAGAAGGACAAGGTATCGGCGATTTTCGGCTGCTGGACCTCGGTCTCCCGCAAGTCGGTACTGCCGGTCGTCGAAGAGCTGAACGGCATCCTGTTCTATCCGGTGCAGTATGAAGGCGAAGAGTCCTCGAAGAACGTGTTCTACACCGGTGCCGCACCGAACCAGCAGGCTATTCCGGCAGTCGATTACCTGATGGGCCAGGGCGTGCAGCGCTGGGCACTGCTGGGGACCGACTACGTTTACCCGCGTACCACCAACAAGATCCTGGAAGCCTACCTGAAGTCCAAGGGCGTCAAGCCGGCTGACATCATGGTCAACTACACCCCGTTCGGCCACTCCGACTGGCAGTCAATCGTGGCGGACGTGAAGAAGTTCGGCTCGGCCGGCAAGAAGACCGCGGTGATTTCCACCATCAACGGCGATGCCAACGTGCCGTTCTACAAGGAGCTGGGTAACCAGGGCATCTCCGCGCAGGATATTCCGGTTATCGCCTTCTCGGTTGGTGAAGAGGAGCTGTCCGGTATCGATACCAAGCCGCTGGTCGGCCATCTGGCGGCCTGGAACTACTTCGAGAGCGTCGATACCCCGGCCAACAAGGACTTCATCGACAAGTGGCACAAGTTCACTGGCAAGAAGGACCGTGTGACCAACGACCCGATGGAAGCCACCTATATCGGCTTCAACATGTGGGTCAAGGCGGTCGAGAAGGCTGGAACTACCGATACCGCCAAGGTGCAGGATGCGCTGATCGGCGTCTCGGTACCGAACCTGACCGGTGGCTATGCCGCCATGATGCCGAACCACCACATCACCAAGCCGGTGCTGATTGGTGAAATTCAGGACGATGGTCAGTTTGAAGTGGTCTCGGAAACCAAGGGCACCGTGGTTGGTGACGAATGGTCCGACTATCTGCCGGGTTCCAAGGATCTGATCTCCGATTGGCGTAAGCCGCTCTCCTGCGGCAACTTCAACGTCAAGACGGGCAAGTGCGGCGGTTAATACCGTGACGGGCCAGGATGGGATGCGTCCCATCCTGGCGCTTGGATGCCAATCCGGCAGTAATGAGGGGTCTACGGACGCCTCGCAAGCGAGGGACGCATGATGCGATGCTTACAGGCAGGATGCAGTCGGTTAATCGTGGTGAGTCTGGGCCTGCTAGTGAGTCTTTGGTGTGGCCTGGCGCAGTCGATGACCACGGATGACGCGCTAAAAGCCCTGAGCGGGCGTGATTTTGCCGCCAAACAGCAAGCCATCAGCACGATGGCCACCAGTAAGGCCCCCTATGTGGGTGAACTTTTTACCGCCATGGACAACGGCGATCTGTTCTATCGCAAAAGCGATGATCTGATCGTTATCCGCCGTGGCGATGCCTTTATCGGCCTGGCTGACAAGCAGCCGGTTGCCGGCGATAGCAGCGATTTCAAGCGCGTGGCGATCAACAATGCGCTGCGTCGCCAGGTATCCGAACTCTCCGCCCAGCTGGCGCTCGGTGATCCGGATGCCGGCAAACGTCTGGTGGCGGTGAAATCTCTGCTCGGCAAGGTGACCACCGCGGATCTGCCGCGCCTGGTCGCGCACCAGCAGACCGAACAGGATGCCAGGGTCCAGCAGGCTTACCGGATGGTGATCGCCTTCGGACAGTTAACTGCTGATGATGCCGCCGTGCGTCTGGCCGCCGTCAATACCCTGTCCGAGGTGCGCAATCCCGAGGTGCTGGGCAAGCTCAGGACGGTGGCGCAGTCCGATCCGGACAGCAAGGTCAGCAATGCCGCGACCACGGCGGTCAAGCGTCTGACCCGTAGCCAGTCGTTCTACAGCGGTATCGAGACCCTCTATTTCGGTATCAGCCTGGGGTCGATTCTGGTACTGGCCGGGATTGGTCTGGCGATCACCTTCGGCGTCATGGGCGTGATCAATATGGCGCATGGCGAGTTGATGATGCTTGGCGCCTATACCACCTTCGTGATGCAAAAAGTGCTGCCCGATCAGCCGGGCTTGGCGCTGCTGCTGTCGATTCCGGCGGCGTTCTGTGTCGCCGGTCTGGTCGGCATTGTTATCGAACGTAGCGTGATCCGCTTCCTGTATGGCCGGCCGCTGGAGACCCTGCTGGCCACCTTCGGCATCAGTCTGTTGCTGCAACAGGCGGTGCGCTCGATCTTCTCGCCGCTCAACCAGAGCGTGGTGATGCCGTCGTGGATGAGTGGCACCTGGGTGTGGAACGATTTTCTCTCCCTGACCCTCAACCGCATGGTGATCATCCTGTTCAGCCTGCTGGTGTTTGCCGGCCTGATGTGGCTGCTCAAGCGCAGCCGGCTGGGGCTGGAGGTGCGTGCGGTGTCGCAGAACCGCGCCATGGCACGCAACATGGGGGTACGCTCTGACTGGGTCAATGCCCGTACCTTCGGGCTGGGCTCCGGCATTGCCGGGGTGGCCGGGGTGGCGCTGTCGCAGTTGACCAACGTCGGCCCGAATCTGGG
>JAYROM010000205.1:0-19024 GCA_041911695.1 Aeromonadaceae bacterium | reverse complement strand
CTGTGATGTCCTGTCGCAAGTCCGGTGTTGGAGCGGGAAACGAGACTCGAACTCGCGACCCTAACCTTGGCAAGGTTATGCTCTACCAACTGAGCTATTCCCGCATACCGGAACTTGTGATTGGAGCGGGAAACGAGACTCGAACTCGCGACCCTAACCTTGGCAAGGTTATGCTCTACCAACTGAGCTATTCCCGCATCACAAGGGCGTGACCAGAGAGAGTATTGGAGCGGGAAACGAGACTCGAACTCGCGACCCTAACCTTGGCAAGGTTATGCTCTACCAACTGAGCTATTCCCGCAGAACTCTCTGAACACGGGAGCCGCATTATAAGGGGCAAAGTGGCGATTGCAAGGCCTTTGTGTTCGTTCGACCAAGAAGCCGCCACCCTGCGCACAAGTTGTTCAATATGGGCTAAATTCGGAACACTTCACGACGATAGAACTGTAATTCAGCGATCGATTCGCGAATATCGTCCAGTGCCTGGTGGGTGCCCTGCTTCTTGAAACCGTCCATCACTGCCGGCTGCCAGCGGCGCACCAGCTCCTTGATGGTACTGACATCCACATTGCGATAATGGAAGTAGGCCTCCAGGGCCGGCATATGGCGCACCATAAAGCGGCGATCCTGACCAATGCTGTTGCCGCACATCGGGCTACTGCGCGCGGGCACCCACTGCTGCAGGAACGCCAGACACTCAGCCACCGCAGCCGCCTCGTCGTAGCGGCTATGACGCACCCGTTCGACCAGACCGGAGCCGGTATGGGTACGGGTATTCCACTCATCCATCCCGGCAAGCACGGCGTCGGATTGATGCACGGCAATCACCGGGCCTTCCGCCAGCAGGTTGAGGTTGCTGTCGGTCACCAGCATGGCGATCTCCAGCACCCGATCCGTATCCGGATCCAGCCCCGTCATCTCCATGTCTACCCATACCAGATTCTGTGCATCCTGAGTCATCTTCTACACCTTTTGCGGACAAGTCGGCTTAACGGCATGTATCATAGCGGCTCACAACTGAAATTACGAAAGCGAACACGTGACCAAAAAGAACAGATTGAGCCACGGCCAGCAGCGCCGCGTCTCGGCCAACCATGCCCGTCGCCTGCAAAAAGAGACGCCGGAGCCGGACGAGAGCCTGCTCGGTGCCCCGCGCGAAGGGCTGGTGATCAGCCGCTTCGGCCAGCATGCCGATGTCGAGGCCGAAGATGGCACCATCCATCGCTGCAACCTGCGGCGTACGGTGCGCAGTCTGGTCACCGGTGACCGCGTGGTCTGGCGCGAGGGCGATGCCACCCTGCACGGCATCAGCAGTGTGGTCGAAGCGGTGCATCCGCGCCAGTCCGAACTGCAGCGCCCGGATTACTACGACGGCCTCAAGCCGGTCGCTGCCAATGTCGATCAGATAGTGGTGGTGTCGGCGGTGCTGCCGGAGTTTTCCACCAATATCGTCGACCGCTATCTGGTGGCTGCCGAAAACATCGGCGTCGAACCGCTGCTGGTACTCAACAAGATTGACATGCTCGATGACAGCCAACGCAGCGATGTCGAGGCCAAGCTCGAGGTCTACCGACAGATTGGTTACCGCGTGGTGTGTGTTAGCAGTCTGCAGGGCACCGGCATGGCCGACCTGCAGCAGGCATTGGCCGACCGAATCAATGTGTTTGTCGGTCAATCCGGGGTCGGCAAGTCGTCGCTGATCAACAGCCTGATGCCGGAAGCGGCCGCCCTGACCGGCGATATCTCCGATCTCTCCGGCCTCGGCCAGCACACCACCACTGCCGCGCGACTGTATCGCTTTCCACAAGGCGGCATCCTGATCGATTCGCCCGGCATCCGCGAGTTTGCGCTGTGGCATCTGGAGCCAGATCGCGTGAGCTGGTGCTTCCGCGAATTCCGTGCATATCTGGGTGGCTGCAAGTTCCGTGACTGTACCCACGCCGACGATCCAGGTTGCCTGATCCGCGAAGCGGTCGAACAAGGGCAGCTCAGCCGCGAGCGCTACGACAACTATCATCGCATCCTGCAAACCATGCGCGATGACAAACCCACCCGGGCGCAACGCAAGGGCTAACCAGCCCGCGCCCTGTTTTACTAGCACACACTGTTTATTTCAGGACACTGCCAATGACACTGCTTGATTCACTGAAGATTGCCGGCCAGTACCTGCTGCCGCAACACGGTCTCTCCCGCCTGGTTGGTCGTTTGGCCGCTGCCGAGGCCGGTCTGGTGACCACCTGGTGTATCCGCCGCTTTATCGCCCGTTTCGGCATCGACATGAGCGAAGCGCAGTTCGAGGATCCGGCACACTATCGCACCTTCAACGAGTTCTTTACCCGTCGCCTGAAGGCCGGCCTGCGTCCGCTGACCGCCAGCGCCCAACAGGCCGCCCTGCCGGTGGATGGCACCGTCTCGCAACTGGGCACCATCCGCCAGGGGCGTCTGATCCAGGCCAAGCGCCACGATTTCAGCGCCCGCGAACTGATTGGCGGCGACAGTGCGCTGGCCGCACCATTTCAGGACGGCGAATTTGCCACCATCTATCTGTCACCGCGCGACTACCATCGCATCCATATGCCGCTGGATGGCACGCTACGTCAGATGATCTACATCCCGGGCGACCTGTTCTCGGTCAATCCGCTGACCGCCAACCATGTGCCCAACCTGTTTGCCCGCAACGAGCGCGTCGCCTGTCTGTTTGATACCGCCCACGGCCCGATGGCACTGGTGCTGGTCGGCGCCACCATTGTCGCCAGTATCGAGACCGTTTGGGGCGGCACTGTCACCCCACCAGCCGGCAAGCAGGTAGTACGTCAGGACTATCCGGCCGCCGGGGAAGCCGGCGCCATCACGCTGGCCAAGGCTGACGAGATGGGTCTGTTCAAGCTCGGTAGCACCGTGGTCTGCCTGTTTGCCCCCGGCGCCATTCAGTTTGCCGACGGTCTGCAACCTGGCAGCATCACCCGCATGGGGCAACCGTTCGCCGATCTGCTACCGCGCTAACCCCACCGCTCACGATTTATGCGCTTTATGACAACGGCCCGCACGGGCCGTTGATTTATCCGCTATGCTCACTTCGCTGCGACTCTCGGTTACCAATTTCCGACTTATGGCACATTATTGATATATAACAATGTGTTATGCGGTGAACCTCGCCAGAATGCCCAATGCGCGTCCCCTGCCCTGCCGGACATGGATAAAGAGAGTTGATTCGCATTTTTGTACGCCTGTTTTGCATACAATTTTGTAACATTCGCTCGGCAAAGAATAAGACATCAACCGATCCTGGGCCGGCTTAAAGGGGAAGATCAGGTAATGCCTGTGTGTCCCCCATTCTCAAGGAGGCAGAAGTGGACATAATCAAGACCGATGTAGCGATCGTCGGCGCCGGTGGTGGTGGGCTACGCGCCGCCATTGCCATTGCCGAAAGCAACCCAGAACTTGAGGTTGCCCTGATTTCCAAGGTGTACCCGATGCGCAGCCATACCGTGGCCGCCGAAGGGGGCGCCGCCGGTGTGGTCCGTGATGACGATAGTCTGGACAACCACTTCAACGATACCGTGTCCGGCGGTGACTGGCTGTGTGAACAGGATGTGGTCGACTACTTCGTCAACAACTGTGTCAAGGAGCTGGTGCAGCTCGAGCATTGGGGTTGCCCGTGGAGCCGCAAGCCGGATGGCAAGGTCAATGTCCGCCCGTTCGGCGGCATGAAGATCCCGCGCACCTGGTTTGCCGCCGACAAGTCCGGCTTCCACATGCTGCATACCCTGTTCCAGACTTCGGTGAAATATCCGTCGATCAAACGTTTTGACGAACACTTCTGTCTCGATCTGCTGGTCGAGGATGGTCGCGTACAGGGCGTGGTCTGCTTCGACATCCAGAACGGTGTCACCCGCATGATCCAGGCCAAGTCGGTGATCATAGCCACCGGCGGTGGTAGCCGCGCCTACCGTTTCAACACCAATGGCGGCATCGTTACCGGTGACGGCATGGCCCTCGCCTACCGTCATGGTGTGCCACTGCGCGACATGGAGTTCGTGCAATACCATCCGACCGGTCTGCCCGGTTGCGGGATTCTGATGACCGAAGGCTGCCGAGGTGAAGGCGGCATCATGGTCAACAAGGATGGCTATCGCTACCTGCAGGATTACGGTCTCGGCCCGGAAACCCCGATTGGCCAGCCAAAGAACAAATATATGGAGCTCGGCCCGCGCGACCGCCTGTCGCAAGCCTTCTGGGGCGAGCAGCAGAAGGGGCGCGTGGTCTCGACCCGTCTGGGCGATGTGGTCTACCTCGACCTGCGCCATCTAGGTGCCAAGTACCTAGAAGAGCGTCTGCCGTTTATCTGCGAGCTGTCCAAGGCCTATGTCGGGGTTGATCCGGCCAAGGATCCGATCCCGGTACGCCCGACCGTGCACTACACCATGGGCGGGATTGAAACCGATGGCCGTTGTGCCACCCGCATGCCGGGGCTGTATGCCGTTGGCGAATGTGCCTCGGTCGGGATCCATGGCGCCAACCGTCTGGGCTCCAACTCGCTGGTCGAAATCGTAGTCTTCGGCCGCGTCGCCGGTGAGGAGGCCGCACGGTTTGCCGCTAGCCATCCGCACGGCAACACCGATCACCTGTACAAGCAGGCGATGGCCTCGGTGGCCAAGGCGATGTCGCTGATGGAAGGTGATGGCACCGAAAACCCGGCCACCCTGCGCAACGAGATGGGCGATACCATGGAAGCCGGGGTCGGTATCTACCGTACCGAAGCGCTGATGCAAGAGACCATCGACAAGCTCAAAGAGCTCAAGCAGCGCTATCGCAACGTGCGCATCAAGGACAAGTCCTCGGTGTTCAACACCGACTGGCTGTATGCCATCGAACTGGGCTTCCTGCTGGATGTGGCCGAAGCGATGGCCCACTCCGCGATCCTGCGTCGCGAATCGCGCGGTTCGCACCAGCGTCTGGACGAAGGCTGCGATGTGCGCGATGACGTCAATTTCCTCAAACACAGCCTGGCGTTCTACAACGAAGGCGAGGCGCCGACCATCGACTACAGCGCGGTGAAGATCACCAAGTCACAGCCCGCCAAGCGCGTCTATGGCGCTGAAGCGGATAAACAGGAGGGCGCAAAGCATGACTGAGACCATGGATATCGATGTACTGCGCTATCGCCCGGAAGAGGATGCCGAACCCTGGTGGCAGAGCTTCAAGGTACCGTTCAGCCACGAGATGTCAGTCCTCGAAGCACTGAACTACATCAAGGATGAGCTGGAGCCGACCTTGAGCTTCCGCTGGTCGTGCCGTATGGCGATCTGCGGTTCGTGCGGCATGATGGTCAATGGCGTGCCCAAGCTGGGTTGCAAGACCTTCCTGCGTGACTATACCGGCGGCCGCATCCGGCTGGAGCCATTGGCCAACTTCCCGATCGAGCGCGATCTGGTGGTCGATATCTCCGACTTCATCGACAAGCTGGAGAGCATCAAGCCCTACATCATTCCCAAGCAGGCCAAGGATGTCTGCGATGGCGAATACCTGCAGACCCCGGCCGAACTGGCCAAGTTCCGCCAGTTCTCCATGTGTATCAACTGTGGCCTGTGCTATGCCGCCTGCCCGCAGTACAAGCTGAACAAGTCGTTCACCGGCCCGGCCGCCCTGGCGCTGCTGCACCGCTACAACGCTGACAGCCGTGACGGGGGCAAGGCCGAGCGCATGAAGATCCTGAATCAGGACGCCGGCGTCTGGAGCTGCACCTTTGTCGGCTACTGCTCGGAAGTCTGTCCGAAGGGGGTCGATCCGGCCGCCGCCATCCAGCTGGGTAAAGTGGAGAGCAGCAAGGACTACCTGATTGCCATGTTCAAGCCGGGAGAGTGATGCCATGGATAATAGCCAAAGTAAGCGTAAACCCTATGTCCGCCCGGTCGAGAAGGGCTGGTGGCTGAAGAAGCAGTTCTATGTGCACTACATGCTGCGCGAGGGGACCAGCCTCTTCGTCTCTATCTATGCCGTGATCCTGCTGTTCGGACTACTGCGCCTGAGCCAAGGTGCTGAGGCCTGGCAAGGCTGGCTACATGCGATGAGCCAACCGCTGGCGGTGATCTTCCATGTCTTGGTGCTGGCCGCCTGCCTGTTCCACGCCAAGACCTGGTTTGCCCTGGCGCCGAAGGCGATGCGCGTGATGCGTGGTGAAGAGCCGATCCCGGATCGCCCGATTGTTCTGGCGCAGTATATCGGTCTCGGCGCAGTGTCCCTGGTGGTGCTGCTGGTGGCCCTGCTGGCCTGAGGAGAGAGTGATGAGACGTTCTGATGAACCCATTTACTGGGGACTGTTTGGCGCCGGTGGTGTGGTCACCGCGCTGTTATTGCCCATTGTGGTGCTGATCACCGGCATCCTCTATCCACTGGGCCTGCTGCCGGATCAGGTGCTGAGCTACGAGCGCGTGCACGCACTGGCCACCAGCTGGTGGGGTGCGCCAATCCTCCTCGTGATGATCGCGCTGCCGATGTGTCATGGCATGCACCGTATCTATCACGGCCTGCACGACATCGGTATCCACACCACCCGCCTGCACCACTATGTCTGCTACGGCCTGGCCTTCCTGGTCTCTGCTGCCGCGCTGACCCTGCTGGTCCAGATGGCATAACCCTATCGGCCGTCACGCCTCTGGCGTGGCGGCCTGTTTCTCGCTCGCCATCCTTTCGCAATTTCCGACGATTTTCCCTCTCGACAAACCACACACCGCCCGCAGCGGGCCACACTCCGCTGGCGTCATCACAAAAAATCAGTGCCATCCCGCTTTCGGTGCCCCGATCACTGCCGACTGAACTAATCTGACAGTACCTCACGAAATACCGATGGATAGAAAGATTTCCTTAGGTTATTTATTCTTAATTAACGCAAACTTACAGCGGTAGATGTGTAGCAATTCACATTGCGAAACTAAGCAGATTCATCCAGCACTTAGCCATCGTTAGTATGTCAGCTGGATTTGGCCTTTACCCAAGGAAAGGAATTATGAGCACGATACGCCAACTGTTCGCGGGTTTGTCCGTTGCCCTGCTGCTCACAGCATGTGGTGGTGGAAGCAAAGATCTCAGTGGAGGTGGCTCAGACAATGGAGGCGGCTCCACGACCACCACAGCTTCATTGGCCGTCACGTCGCTAGCTTGGTACTGATGCCGTTGCTGGAACAGGATGTACCAGTACTGTCTATCTTCCGGCTGAAAAGACCAACCGCGTTGAGGTTGTGCTCAAAGATGCCAAGGGCAAAGCTATCAGTGGCAGTATCGTTAATCTCTCAGCAAGTATCGGAACCCTCTCTCCCGCCGCAGCACTCACCGATAGCAAAGGCATTGCGACATTCACGCTACAAGCTCCAGCCGCCAACGCCAACGGTGCGGGCACGTTGACTGCGACCTATACCGATAGCAGTACAAGCACCAGCACCACCGTCAGCAAGAAGCTGGATTATCAGTTTATTCCTGGCACCGCCAGTTCGGATACCTATCAGCTCAGCGCCAAGCTGATGGCCTGTAGCAATGTATCGGATCTGTCGACCTGTGCCGAACAAGCCAATCTGCCAGCAGATACCCCCAGTTTAATCATCGCAACCTTACTGGATCCGTCTGGTTCGCCAGTATCAGGAGAGATAATTACGGCCGCCACCACAGTGGGCAGTATTACTCCGGCCAGCACGCAGTTGACCAATAGCAGCGGTCAGGCCACTTTCCAGATCTCCAGCAACAGCGCCTCCACCAGCACCGCAGGCACTGTGACGCTGAGCACAACAGTGGACAGCACCAGTCTGAGCGCGGCCAAGAACTTCCAGTTCGGTGCCAATAACCTGGGCATCAGCATGTCGACAGATACCGCCACGCTGGCCGCCGGCAATGTCGCGGTGTTGACCGTACATGTGACGCAGAATGGCAGTGCCTACAACTCACCCGTCACTATCAGCTTTACCTCTACCTGCGCGGCACAAGGTAAAGCCACCTTGGATAGCTCTGTTACGGCACAACAAGGCACCGCGATTGCCACCTATAAGGGCACCACTGATAACTATGCCTGCTCAGGTAATGATACGGTCGTCGCCACTGCGGCGGGTATCGATGCCAGTGCATCCGTTACTATTAATAACCAGGCCGCAGCGCCCCGCTCCATCACTGCTGCTACCCCTAGCCCGGAATTTATCTACCTGCACAACTCAGGCAAAAACGAAACCTCTACCATCATCTTTACCCTGTTAGATGCGCAGGCAAAACCGATCAGCGGCAAAACATTGAACTTTGCACTGAGTGGTAATCTGAGCAATAACAGCAAGTACAGTGATTATGTATTGAGCCCGACCTCGGCCACCACCAACAAGGACGGCCAAGCCAAAGTCACATTGAATGCTGGTAACCTGCCGGTTCCGGTGAGTGTAATTGCCTCGATGGCCGATGATCCGACTATCCGCTCCGCCTCTAGCCAGATTGGCGTCGGTGTCGGGATTGCCGATGACAACAGCTTCTCGTTTGCCGCTGATAGCTACAATATCAATGGCGCCGGTTATGACGGTGAAGAAGCAGCGATCACGATTCGTCTGGCGGACCGGTTTAACAATCCAGTACCGGATGGCACCAAGGTGGTCTTCACCACCGAGGGCGGCAGCATCAAGGGTAATTTGACCAGCTCCAGCGGTGACGCCACCAATACCTGTACCAGCAAGGGCGGCGTGTGTACCGCTACCCTGACCTCACAATCCCCGCGCACCGCCGATGGCCGCATTACCGTTACCGCCACTGTGGTGGGTGAGGAGAGCTTCAAGGATCTCAACGGCAACGGCATTTTCGACAAGGGCGAGTTGACCGGTGTCGCTGATGACCAGACTATCGCCAATGTCCCGGACTATGTGCACAACTACACTGACGTCGGCGAGCCGTTCCAGAACAAGAATGTCGATGATGACAGCAGTGGCGATAGCGATGGTTACCTGGTCAATACCGACACCTTCGACGACTTGAACGGTAACGGGGTCCGTGACCTCGGTGACAATATTTACACCGGTCTGGTCTGTGACAGCGACACCATTACCCGCGGCTTCTGCAAACGCAATACGGTCACGCTGTTCCGTAATGTCGAATTTGTCTTCTCGGGTGTCAATTCATCAGCCGCCGGCTATGGCGCCATGCCGCTCCAGGTCTATGACATCAACACCGGCACCTGGCGCTCGGATATCGCCGTGGACCTGACGACTGGTTCGAAATATGTGCGTGTACTGCCGATGTTTATCGCTAAGAACGACCAAGGCAGCGAGGCTGAGCGCCTGAAGAACCCGATCCCTTCCAGTCTGGGTGACAGCAGTAACTTCGGTGATTTGGAAAGTTATTATGACCTGCGCGGTGTCAACCCTGTCCCGGCCGGCAGCACGCTGAGCACCAGCAATGATAATGGTGGTACGGTGAAAGCTGTGGGCTTGTCCTCTGGTAACTGCAGTGGTGATGCCACAACGGCTTACCCATCCACGACCCGTCCGCAGTTCTACTGCTTCCGTATCGATCCGGAAAGTACCGCAAATAAGAAAACAAGTGGTACTTTGGACATCACCATCAGCACCACTGGGTCGCATAAGGACAGCCTGACCTCTTCAGTCACCGTGGTAGATGCGGGCTAGTCCCTGCTATCACAACAAAAGGCAGACAAACCAAGGGCGCCATCAGGCGCCCTTGTATTGTTATCATCAGCTGACAATCCGTTCGGATCTGCGGTTCACCGGGTGAGCATCAGGCCGGATCGCCGTACCAGACATCAAACAGCGGCGAGTGATGGATCGCTTCCATCCCCTGCGTCTTCAACCAGCTACAGCAAGCTTCGATATCATCCTGGGTGCAGCAGCCGATATGGCGGGTGCAGACCAGACCTTCCCAGCCCAGATGACCGCTACCGGCAAACGCCAAGCCACGCGGTTCAATCACCTCGTCAATAAAACGATCGACTAGCTGGTCGATGGCGGCCTCGGTGCTGTCCAGCGGGAAATGCCAGGAGACCTCGAACCCGACTTCACGGAACTCGTCAATACGCAACTTCTTGCGCAGACGGCGACTACGTTGTGCCATTTTGCCCCCTACCGGTTAATTTACACGCTTGAAAATCAGATCCCAGACACCATGACCCAAGCGGTGTCCACGACGTTCAAATTTGGTCAGCGGCCGACTATCCGGACGCGGCACATAGTCGCCGAAATCCGAGGTATTGCTGAATCCTTCGGCCTGCTGCATGACTTCCAGCATATGTTCGGCATAGTTCTGCCAGTCAGTAGCCATGTGGAACAGGCCACCGATGCGCAGGCACGGACGCAGCATCTGCACGAACGCCGGTTGCACGATACGGCGCTTGTGATGACGCGACTTGTGCCACGGATCCGGGAAGAACAATTGCAGGGTGTCGACGCTCTGCACCGGAATCATCTGTTCGAGCACTTCCACCGCGTCATGACAAAACACGCGCAGGTTGGTTACCCCTTCCGCCGCGGCGGCCGACAAACAGGCGCCAACCCCCGGCCGATGGACTTCAATACCGATAAAGTTCTTTTCCGGGCTGCTTTTGGCCATCTCGACCAGCGAGGCGCCCATGCCGAAACCAATCTCCAGCACCAGCGGTGCCTCACGGCCAAACAGCGCGACCAGATCCAGCATCTGCCCGGTAAATTCGACGCCCATGGTCGGCCAGTATTGTGCCAGCGCACGCTCCTGCCCGGTGGTCAAACGGCCTTCGCGGCGGACAAAACTGCGGATACGACGCATCAGCGGTGCGTTGTCGTTGGATTCTTCAACAGCATCAGGCTGTTCATGTTCGTTCATGACTGGTTCCCGGCAGGAAAAGACAAGGGAGAGGAATTATCCAAAGATAGGTGCCGGGTGCAAGCGCGCAAGGCCCATCCCGATGAAATTTCGTGCCAGATGAACGAAAAACCCTGCAAGCTGTCGTGTTTACAGGCAGGCATGACTGTGGTGCAATCCGCTCGCAATCATCAGGAGCCCCCATGCCCAGTCCCTCCGCCCCGTTCAGTCAGCGCCTGCTGGCCTGGTATGACCGCCACGGTCGCAAGACCCTGCCCTGGCAGCAAGACAAGACCCCCTACCGGGTCTGGGTCTCCGAAATTATGCTGCAGCAAACCCAGGTGACCACCGTCATCCCCTACTACGAACGGTTTATGCAGCGCTTCCCGCAGGTGGCCGATCTGGCCAATGCCCCGCTGGATGAGGTGTTACACCTGTGGACCGGTCTGGGCTACTACGCGCGGGCGCGCAACCTGCACAAGGCCGCGCAGCAGATCCGCGATCACCATGATGGATGTTTCCCGACCCGGTTTGAAGCGGTGGCCGACCTACCCGGCATCGGCCGCTCGACGGCCGGCGCTATCCTGTCGCTGGCCTGTGGCCAGCACTGGCCGATTCTGGATGGCAATGTGACGCGGGTGCTCACCCGCTGGCGGGCCATTGATGGCTGGCCGGGTACCCGGCAGGTCGAACAGCAACTCTGGGCACTGGCCAGTGAACTCACGCCGGCGGATCGGGTCGGTGCCTACAACCAGGCGATGATGGATTTGGGCGCCAGCCTGTGTAGCCGTTCACGCCCCGACTGTGCGCACTGCCCGCTCACCGACGACTGCCAGGCTCGCCAACAGGGCCGGCAACGCGACTTCCCCGCCAGCAAGCCACGCAAGGCGCTGCCGGTACGCAGTTGTCATCTATTGATCTTGCGGTACGCTGACCTGGTCTGGCTACAACAACGCCCCGCCAGCGGCCTGTGGGGCGGCCTGTACGGATTTGTTGAGTTCGAGACGGCGGATGCGGCCTGCCGTTGGCTGGATGCCTGTCACCCCGGTCAGTACTCACTCACCCCGCTACAAGGGTTCCGCCATACCTTTACCCACTTTCATCTCGATGTGGTGCCATTGTTGGCACAACTGCCCACACAGCCCGCGATCCCGGACATGGAGCAGACCGAGACTCTCTGGTATAACCTTCAACAACCAGCCAGCATTGGCCTGTCGGCCGTCACCGTCAAACTGCTGGCTTATCCTGAACTGGCTACAGCGAGGAGATCATGAGCCGTACCGTATTCTGTCTGCGCCTGAAAAAAGAGGCCCCCGGCATGCCGTTCCAGCTGATCCCGGGCGAGCTCGGCAAACGTATCTTCGACCATATCAGCCAGGAAGCCTGGAGCGAGTGGCAGAAGAAACAGACCATGCTGATCAATGAAAAGAAACTGAACATGATGAACGCCGAACACCGCACGCTGGTGATGGCGGAAATGGAGCGCTATCTGTTTGCCGATGGCGATGTGCAGATCGATGGCTATGTGCCGCCGAGCAAGGATTAATCCCCGCCGCCGCACCCTCTGCGGCCTCGCGACATAAAAAACGGGAAGGTGTGATGCCTTCCCGTTTTTGTTTACTCATACGCGCAGCGTCAGCTTAGTGCTCGCCCCCGCCGCCCCCGGCCGGATGGAACGGCGGCTTGGCCAACCAGACCACCACCGTCATGCCGATAAACAGCATTGCCGACAGACCGAAGATCTCGTTGCTGCCCAAGATATACCCTTGCTGAGTAATCGACTTGGCCAGATAGGCATAGGATTGCGTATCGGTGAGCCCGGCTGCCTGCATATTGGTGATGGCTTGATTGCTCAACGGATTGTACGGATTGATCGCCTGGGTCAGGGTGGCATGGTGGAACGCCTCACGTCGCTCCCACATGGTATTGACGATCGACGCCCCGATCGAGCCTGCCAACGTACGCAGGAAGTTGGACAGGCTCGAGGCACTGGCCAGCTGGTGCGGCTTTAATCCGGCAAACGCAATCGTGGTCAGCGGCATAAAGAAACAAGCCACCGCCAGTCCCTGCCAGAACTGTGGCCAAACCACCCAAGACATACTCATCTGCGGGGTGAAGTAGGTGCGCACCCAGAAGCAGACGGCATACATCAGGAAACTGAAGGTCACCAGCACACGCATATCCAGTCGATGGGCATTCTTGCCAATAATCGGCGACAGAAACACCGGCAGGATGCCGACCGGCGCCGCCGCCAACCCGGCCCAGGTGGCGGTGTAGCCGAGCTGGCTCTGCAGCAACTGCGGCAGTAGCACGATAGTGCCGAAGTAGAGCAGATAGGCCAGGCTGATACAGCCCACACCGATGGCAAAATTACGATGCTTGAACAGCGACAGATCGACAATCGGATTATCGTCAGTGAGTTCCCAGATAATCAGCATGCCAATGGCCACCACCGCGACCACAGTGAGCACGATGACCTCAGTCGATGAGAACCAGTCCAGCTCCTTGCCGCGATCCAGCATCAGCTGCAGCGCGCCGATCCCGAGCACCAGCAGCACCAGCCCCACTGCATCCATCCGTTTATGCTCGATGCGGGTTTCACGCCCCTTGAGCAGACGGAAACAGATAGCCAGTACCACCACCCCAATCGGCACGTTGATAAAGAAGATCCAGCCCCAGTGGTAGTTGTCACTGATCCAGCCCCCCAGGATCGGACCGAAAATCGGCGCCACAATCACGGTCATTGACCACAGTGCCAACGCCATACTGCGCTTGGCCGGCGGATAGTTAGCCAGCAACAGACTCTGTGACAGCGGAATCATCGGCCCGGCCACCGCCCCCTGCAGGACACGGAACAGGATCAGCAACTCCAGGCTCGGCGCGATACCGCACAGCCAGGAGGCCAGCACAAACAAGATGGCGGACCACAAAAACAGGCGGACCTCACCAAAGCGTTTGGCCAACCAGCCAGTCAACGGCACCGAAATGGCATTGGCCACCCCAAACGAGGTGATCACCCAGGTACCTTGCGAGTTGGAGGCGCCCAGATTACCGGCAATCGTCGGGATCGCGACGTTGGCAATCGTGGTGTCCAGCACTTGCATAAAGGTCGCCATAGACAGCGCCAGGGTGAGCAGCGCTAGGGCGCCGCCCTCTAGCGGTTTCAGCGCTTGCGAAACGGGCTGCATACGCGCGCTCCTCAGCCAGCCTTGCTGTTATCGGCAATGATCTTGGCGATCTGTTGATCCACCGCCTGCAGATCCTGCTTCAACACGTTGGTCTGCGCGATCGGCGTGGCATCGGCCTGCACCAGATGCTGACCCGAGGTATCACGCACATCGATACGTACCTGCATCGACAGCCCCAGACGCAACGGATGCTGGGCGATCTCGGCCGGATCCAGCTCGACGCGCACTGGCAGACGCTGTACTACCTTCAGCCAGTTGCCGGTGGCATTCTGTGCTGGCAGCAGCGAGAACACGGTGCCGGTCCCCGCCGACAAACCGCCTACCTTACCGTGATACACCACCTTCTCGCCATACAGATCAGCGGTCAGCTCAACCGGTTGGTTGATACGGACATTATCCAGCTGAATTTCCTTGAAGTTGGCATCCACCCAGATGTGATCCAGCGACACCACCGCCATCAGCGGCGTGCCCGGCGTGACATGCGCGCCGACCTGTACCGCACGGCGGGCCACCACCCCATCGACAGGACTCACGATACGGGTACGTTGTACGGCCAACCAAGCCTCACGCACCTGCTCGGCGGCAAAACGCACCTCCGGCAACTCGGCCAGCGGGGTATCCCGCAGACGGGCTTGCAGGGTCTGGCGCTCCTGGATCGCGACCTGCAAGGCCGCCTTACCGGTATCGACCCCACTGCGCGCGTGCAATACCTCTTCTTTGCCTACTGCATTGGTCAGGCCCAATACTTCACGGCGTGCCTGGTCACCCTGCAGGCGGGCCAATTCGGCACGGCGCAGATCGATATTGGCATCCAACTGATGCAGTTGCGCCTGCAGTTGCGCCATCTGACGGACTGTCTGCGCCAGCTGGGTCTGGCTGCGCTGCAGTGCCAGCTGCGCATCAGTCTGATCCAGCTGCACCAGCAGACTGCCCGCCGTGACATGGCGCGTCTCCTCGGCATGGATACTGGCCACATCGCCGATCACCTGCGGAGTGACCGAGACCACATTGCCCGATACATAGGCATCGTCCGTGGTGACAAAACCACGTTGCGTGGTATACCACCATGCCCCAGTACCGGCCGCGGCCACAACAACTGCCAGCCCGAACAGACCCAACGCCTTCTTGCGCGCACCTGACTGAACACTCATAACTTGACTCCCTGCAGACCCATCATGAGCCTGACAACTAGATAAGCAGAACGGGCCATGCCCGGAAAATGATTACGCCGGCATGACTTCCAGCAACTTGCGCAGCAGACGGGCAAACTCCACCCGCTCCTCTGGCGTAAACGGCGCCCACTGCGCACGCACCCGTGCGCGTTGACGCGGCAACATATCTGACAAAAACGCCTCGCCCTCCGGCGTCAGCCGCAAACGCTGACAACGTCGGTCACCGGCCACCTCATGCCGTGCCGCCCAGCCGCGTGCTTCCAGCTCATCGGCAATGCGTGTGCCACTGGTGCGCGAGGCGTCCAGCATCAAACTGAGTTCGGAAGGCTGTACCCCCTCGTCGGAGACCAGAATGATCAGCAGGGCGAAAAACAGATGCTCGGTCAGCCCCTCGTCCTGCAGCATCTGCGCTTTGACATCCGCATAGCGGTGATACGCCGATGCCAACAACCGGGCTAACAGCAGCTCCTCGGCCGGTGTACCGGGGCGCAGCTGTTCACAGCGGGCGATGATCTTCTCGATCGGCAACTTGCAGGGGTTCATCATGGCCGGGGTTCCAACAGCGAATGTTAACGGGGTAAATCGTCACGCAGAAGATAGTAACATGTGAAACTATCCCCTTGGTAACTGTTTCTGGTCTAACCAGCATAGCTGCTTTGCTTAACCTTTGCTCAAACACCGCGCCAGCTCACAGCCAATGGGAAAAGAGGGTTGACTTGTAGGGGACGAACCGCTTTAATAGCGCCCCGTCGCCCAGATAGCTCAGTCGGTAGAGCAGCGGATTGAAAATCCGCGTGTCCGTGGTTCGATTCCGCGTCTGGGCACCATATTTCGGTGAGTTGCTACGTAAATAGCAGTAAACCAAAGGGTTATAGAAAGTTATAAAAAGTTTCGCCGGCTTAGCTCAGTTGGTAGAGCAACTGACTTGTAATCAGTAGGTCATCAGTTCGATTCCGATAGCCGGCACCATTTACGCCCAGATAGCTCAGTCGGTAGAGCAGCGGATTGAAAATCCGCGTGTCCGTGGTTCGATTCCGCGTCTGGGCACCATACAGCACAAGGCCTCGCAGCAATGCGAGGCCTTTTGTTTATCCGCTCACCGCTACACGGTTACGACTTGGTGTCCGGATGGTCACGCCGGAATAAGACCCACTCATCAACCCGCTCGCCACCGGGCAAAGTACACCATCCGGTCTCTCCGCCCACCGCCTGGACGATCTCCAGCTTTCCCCCCAACTGACCGCAATACACGGAGGCCGGATTGACCATACCCACTGGCGCCATTGGCGCGACGTGCCGCGCACAGCCCAGCAGTGTAATGACAGCCAGCCCACCGATTATCAGTACTTTTCGCATCGCATGCACTCCATCTTGACTAAATCTGGTCGCGGCAGATGACCACACCCTCGCCGCGCACCAATAAGACCCGACGCGCACCATTACCATGCAACATGCAGGGTCTCATTCTACGCCGTCTGGCGACCCACTCGAGCCAATATGGCGCTAGCATGCCCAGCGGCGGTGCAATATAGCCGATATGGCATGCTTGTTGCGTTTTCCTGTGTAACAAGCGAAGTGCTTACCACTGGAGTAACGATGTACACACGTAACCGCCTCAGTATTGCCTTGAAGATGAACATCGGTTTCATCATTGCCTTTTTACTGGCGTTATCCAGCATCTGGCTGGTTGTTGAATATTATATTAAACCGGCACTGGTCACTGAGCGCCTGCAGTCCATGCAGCAGAGTCAGTTAGCCATGCGCAACCTGATGGATGCCAAGCAGGATCAAATTCGCCAACTGACGGCCACCCTGGCCACCGCCAGCGAGCAACTGCCGCATGATGAGGCGCTGTTCAAGCGCTTGTTCCCCGGCATTATCGACAACCACGGCGATCAGACCATTGCCGGCGGCGGGATCTGGCCTGAGCCGGAAGCCTTCACCGCCGGCGTCATCCGCCGTAGCTTCTTCTGGGGGCGCGATCAGGGCTCGCTCAAGTACATGGATGACTACAATGCGCCACAAGGCAGTGGTTATCATAATGAAAGTTGGTATCAAGCCGGCAAGGCCGGGCAGCCAGGGCGGTGCAGTTGGTCTACCGCCTACACCGATCCCTACTCCAAGACCCCGATGATTACCTGTACGGTCGCCATGCAGCAGCAAGGACGCTTTAGCGGCGTGACTACAATCGATATGCGCCTGGATGGCCTGACGGCGCTGCTGGAGCATTATGGCAAGGAGAACGGTGGCTATGCGTTTGCCATCGATCAGAGCGGACAGTTGATTAGCTTTCCGAATCGTCTCGCCGCGCCAGCGGCGGATGGCAGCATGATAACCCGCCAGATGCTGGTGCAGTCCCAGCCCTGGGCGGCACCGCTGATGACCACACTATCCAATGATAGCGATGCCCAGACCCTGTCACTGGATCAGGATGAGGTGTTGCATCAACCGGCCTTTGTTAGTCTGCAACGCATTGCACAAACCGGTTGGACGCTGGGTCTGGTTGTGCCCAAACCGCGCATGACCGCCCTCGCTGACCGCATGAGCTGGCAATTGCTACTGGCGGTCGGCGCCTGCCTGACTCTGATGCTGCTGGTTGGGATCTTGTTTTTCCGCGGCGTTCTGCGCAGCCTGGCGCGCACCACCCGACAGATCGAGGATCTGGCTGCCGGGACCGCCGATCTGCACCAAGCCCTGCAGGTCACCCGTATGGATGAGATTGGTGCATTACGTATTGCGGTTAATCGTTATGCAGAACGTCTCAAACAGTTGCTGCATCATATCGGCGAAGAGTCGACCACCTTGCTCGACGAGGCCACCCAGCTAACCTCTTTCAGCAAAGCCTTCCTCGTTCGCGCCGAACGCCTACGCGATGAGAACACCATGCTGTCAACCGGGGCTCATGAGATGGGCATGACCGCACAGGATGTCGCCCGTCATGCTCATGGCACCCAGTCTACCGTCTCCACCTTGCATCAGCAGGTCTTGAACAGTGGAGAGCAGATGACTGACATGATTGGCATCATGCAATCGCTGGCAGGCACCATGGATGACGCGCGGGATGCCATTGCGCGTCTGGCCGAAGACAGCAACCAGGTCAGCAGCATGCTGAATGTTATCCACGACATTGCCGGGCAGACCAACCTGCTGGCGTTAAATGCGGCCATCGAAGCGGCGCGTGCCGGCGAGTCTGGCCGCGGTTTCGCCGTGGTGGCAGACGAGGTACGCAGCCTGGCGGCCAAGAGCCAACAATCGGCCGCAGAAATTGAACAGGTTCTCGCACGACTGCATGCGACTTCGCAGCAATCCGTCGCCGCCATGAGTCAGGGACAAAGCGCCACGAGCGCCGCGGTGGCCGCTGCCCAGGCAACCCATCAGCATCTGTCAGACGTGGTCAATGCATACAGCCACATCAGTGAACAGGCCACCCAAATTGCCGTAGCCGCTGAACAGCAGGAGCGCGTGACCCAAGAGATGAGTCAGCAGTTGCTGGGATTGAATCAACTGACCGATGACAATGCTGAGAGTTCGGCACGCCTGCATGCCATGAGCGACACCATCACCGAGGTGGCTCGTCGTCTGGATGCATTGCGCTGATCTGCAGCCCGGGCGCCTTCCCCTGCCCCATTCGGGGGAAGGCGCCTGGTCAGAATCTGCCACAATCAGCGCAATACGTAGCCGGCTCGTAAGTGGCATCAGCGGCCAAGTCTGAGGGTATTGAGAATGCAGCACAGATAAGCGCAGATAAAAGAAAACGGGCCCCTTTGCAGGGGCCCGTTTGTATGATGGCGCATCCGAGAGGATTCGAACCTCTGACCGCTCGGTTCGTAGCCGAGTACTCTATCCAGCTGAGCT
>JAYROM010000204.1:0-1502 GCA_041911695.1 Aeromonadaceae bacterium | reverse complement strand
TCGCTGGCCGGGTCGAGGACGCCTGCGGGTATGGTGTGGCCGGAAACGGCCTGCAGAGTTAGCGGCGTGACGAAGGCGCGGGCCGCGTCGGTCAGTACGACCCGGACTTCGGCCCCCTGTTCTCGCAGGCGACGCACCAACTCAGGGCTCTTATAGGCGGCAATGCCACCGCTGACGCCCAGCAGTATGTGTTTATTCAGCAGTTCCATCTATTCCATTCCGGCTGCTCGGTCGAGAGGGCAAGAGAATATCACAAGGGATAGCGGACGAGCAGAAGCCGCCATCACACCCCGGTTGTATCACGGAGATATGTCAATCTGTCACTCCTGGCGGCCAGGGCCGAGAGCTGACAGGGGGCTGGCTCCACTCGAGTTGCTATCTTCAAGGCTGCTCAGCACCGAGATGCTACTGCAAGTGCAGCAAGAATCGTGCTCGCAATCAACAGGCCGGGGATCGGCAGCAAGGAGAGGGAATGGGGATCCGGGATTGGCCGGCGGCCGAGAGGCCCAGAGAGAAGTTGCTGAGCAAGGGGGCTGCGGCGCTCAGTGATGCCGAATTACTGGCTATTTTCCTGCGCACCGGCGTCTCCGGCATGGATGCAGTGGAGCTGGCGCGCCGCCTGCTGATGGAATTTGGTTCCCTGCGCGGACTGTTTGCCGCCGATCAGCGGCAGTTTTGTCAGGCCCATGGCCTGGGAGAAGCCAAGTTCGTGCAGTTGCAGGCAGTACTGGAGATGAGCTGCCGCTATCTGGATGAGGAGATGAAACGCGGGGATGCCCTGACCAGCCCGAGCGCCACGCGGCGCTTTTTGCAGGCGCGGTTACGGGATCGGCGGCAGGAGGTGTTTGCCTTGTTATTGCTGGATAATCAGCATCGGGTGGTACATTTCACCGAACTATTTTGGGGAACGATCGACGCGGCCAGTGTCTATCCACGGGAAGTGGTACAGACGGTGCTCAAATATAATGCAGCGGCGGTGATCCTCTGCCATAATCACCCGTCCGGCGTGGCTGAGCCTAGCCGGGCAGACCGAAGCCTGACCGACCGCATCTGCGCGGCACTGGGTCTCATCGATGTGCGGGTGCTTGATCATCTGGTCATTGGTGACGGTGAAACGGTTTCCTTTGCTGAGCGTGGTTGGCTCTAGTCGATCACTGCTTGGCTTTTGCTTGATCTTCGCCGAGCGATGCTGTATAAAATGCCGCCTTCTATGTGGCCCCGCAACAGGCCAGCGGGGCTGAGAAATGCTCGAGCAAAAGAAGTAAGATTTGGAGAGACTGACATGTCTAGAGTATGCCAAGTAACCGGTAAGCGTCCGGCAGTGGGTAACAACCGTTCCCACGCTAAGAACGCGACCCGTCGTCGTTTCCTGCCTAACCTGCAAACTCACCGTTTCTGGGTTGAAGGCGAGAAGCGTTTCGTCAAGCTGCGTGTTTCCACCAAGGGCATGCGCATCATCGACAAGCTGGGGATTGAAGCAGTTCTGGTTGACCTGCGCGCCC
>JAYROM010000203.1:0-26424 GCA_041911695.1 Aeromonadaceae bacterium | reverse complement strand
CAGCCGGCGGGGCTTTCAGCAGTTCAACCAGGGCCGCTACCTGTTCGGCAGACAACGGCTTGGGGGCAACACCTTGCGCGGCGCGCTCGGCGACATGTTGGCGATAGCTCTCTAACACGGTCACACTCCTCTCAATCAAAATCCGGTCGCTTGACGACACTCATCCTTGATGCCAACGCCGAGGCGTGGCAGGTGTTTCAACTATATAGCCTTACATCAGTAATGAAAAATATACTCATCATAACTTTCATGAATATAAGTCACTCCTAAAACCCGAACGAATTGCCAAAGAACAGATAAAAGGATCCCTCACCGGCACTGGCCCGGCCATAGGCCAGATAGACAGGTCCGAACAGGGTATCGGCCCCCAGATAGACACTGCCTGCGGTATACATATCGTTCCAGTTTATCTCCTTGCGCTCATGCCAGACGTTGCCGCGCTCCAGTGACCAACCGGCATACACCGGATAGCGGAAAGCGCCAAAATCGTTATCCAACAGACGATAACGATAGATAAAGGCGCCAAACAGCTTGTAGCGGTCGTTAAGTTGGTAACGCTGCATCCCGGAAAGGGAGAACAGCCCCCCCAGATCCTGCAGGTACATCGGCAACATCTGACTGATGGTCGAACTGCCACCACTTAGCCGCAGGTTGATCGCCTGGCGCTCAGTCGGCGACATCGCCTTGAACAGGTTGAAATTGGTCACGGAGGAGAGGGCGCCGTCCGGGAGCAGCCAACCGCCCTGGGCATACACGCCGGATAGCCGTGCCGCGACATAGTCACCATGTGACGGGAAGGCGCGGCTATCCAAGGTGTCGTAGAGATAATCCAGATGCGGGCCAGCACTGTTAATGCGCTCGGTCCCACTATAGCCATCGATCGACAGCGAGGTGGTGGCCGCCTCAACCCCGAGCTCAAACCGGCTCCATGGGCGACGATTCCAGCCCAGATCGGCATTCACCTTCCACGAACCAGACTCCAGCGTGACATAACGGCTGCCATCCTCGACCTGAATATCACCCAGGGTCTGACTGCTCGACAGATAGACCGGCCGACTTTCGCTTCGATAGTCGAGCCCGGTGCGGGTATAGAAGCGTAGCCGCTCGTCGAGCGGCGCATACCACTCGGTGCGGAAATGCTTCTGGCTGCCCAGCACCACCTCGTTGCGCCACTCGGCCCCCAGCGGCGTCAGATTGGTCAGGGTATAGGAGAGGCCATAGGTGTAATCAGAGCGGCTGTGGAAGTCGTCCTCCATGCCGAGGGTGAAATCGAGATAGTTCGGCCCCCAGCTTTTCTCCTTCACATCCACCACCAGCACATTGCGGCCATCGCGGGCATCGACCTGATAGCCGACTTGCTCCAGCGTCCCCTGGGCATTGACCCGGGCAACCGCCTCCTCCAGATCGTCGGTGGTCTGTACCTCACCGGTGGGCACCGCCAACAGTTTGCGGATCACCCCCTCATCCAGCCGCGAGTGGTTGTGCACCTCAATATGGTCGATGTAATAGGCCGGTTGCGCGCCAAGTTGGGCCCGGCGGTCCAGCCTGGCCTGCAGATGGGCACGCCAGGCAGCGGGCGACAGTGACAACGCCTGCAGCCGCTTCACCATGCCCCGCGCAGCCGATTCCCCGCGCAACTCAATCAAGCGCATGCTGGCAAAATCGGAGACCGAGAAGCTGTTCACCTCTGGCGTCAGCAGAATGTCACGCTCATGCAGTAGCGCCAACTGACGTTCAGTCCCCGCGCGGGTCATATAGGTGGTGAGCTGATCGATCATCCCCAATGCCGAATCGAGTTGCTGACGCGTCTTCAACTGGGCAGAGATATCCACGGCGATGATCACATCCGCCCCCATCTGGCGCGCCACATCGACCGGCAGGTTATTGACGATGCCGCCATCGGCCAATAGACGCCCCTCAAGTTCCACCGGACGCAACGCCCCCGGGATCGACATCGAGGCCTGCATGGCTTGCGCCAGGTTGCCATGGTCGATGGCCACCGCATCAAAGGTCTCCATATCGGTGGCTACCGCGCGGTACGGGATCGGCAGATCATCAAAGTGTTTTTGTGCCGGCAGGTTAGAGGTGGCATCGCGCAACAAGGCGGCCAGCCCCTGCCCCTGATACACCCCTTCCGGCAAGGTCAACCGCCCGTTATTCAGGCCAACATCCGCCTGCAGCTGGAACTCATCCGCCTGCTGCTTCTTGCGCAGGGAGAGCACCTCACGGCCCGGTTTGTCCTGATACCCCCGGCTCCAGTCCAGATCCTGGGTCTTGGCAATCACCTCATCCGCCGAATAGCCCATCGCATACATACCGGCGACATAGGCACCCATACTGCTGCCGACCACAATATCCACCGGCACATGCTCGGCTTCGAGCACCTTGAGCACGCCGAGATGGGCCGCCCCCTTGGCCCCGCCCCCACTCAGCACCAACGCCACCTTGGGGCGGGCCTCCGCCACAGCCGACAGCGCCATCCAGCCACACAGCACCAGCAACAACCCGAGTACGCCACGCCTCACCCTATCCCACTTCATGTTCTGTTGTTCGCTCCGGCTATGTTGATCTGAACGGCTCGCCTGGCCGGGACACCCGTCGGCGATGCACTGTCCGTAACAGTAGCTTGATTAAACAGGAAAAGTGGTCGGTGATCTGCCCGATTGAACGAGTTTTCCTGCTGTTCAGCGGAATTTATCCTCGCGCCGGTCATGGTCCGAATTGTCGTCATGCCCGCGCAGGGGGCATCCAGTGACCAGCAGGGGCGCGGGGCCCCCGCTTTCGCGAGGGCGACGAGACAAACAAAAAAAGGCCACTCGCGAGAGTGACCTTCTTATCGACCAACACTGTCGTGCCCGGTCGGCTTAGCGCCTTTTGGATCAGCGCCTTTTGGATTAGCGCCTTTTGGATTAGCGCTTCTGGGATCAGCGCTTCTTGGCCTTGGCGTTCGGCAGGTCGGTGATCGAGCCTTCGAACACTTCGGCCGCCAGGCCGACCGACTCGTGCAGGGTCGGGTGGGCATGGATGGTCAGCGCGATGTCTTCGGCATCGGCGCCCATCTCAATCGCCAGACCGATTTCACCCAGCAGCTCGCCGCCGTTGGTACCGACGATGGCGCCACCGATGACGCGGCCGGAGGCCTTGTCGAAAATCAGCTTGGTCATGCCGTCGGCACAGTCGGAAGCAATCGCACGGCCAGAGGCCGCCCACGGGAACACCGCGGTTTCGTAGCTGATGCCCTGCTGCTTGGCTTCCTTCTCGGTCAGACCGACCCAAGCAATTTCCGGCTCGGTATAGGCGATCGACGGGATCACCTTCGGATCGAAGTAGTGCTTCTTGCCGGCAATGACTTCGGCCGCAACATGGCCTTCGTGCACACCTTTGTGCGCCAGCATTGGCTGGCCAACGATATCGCCGATGGCGAAGATGTGCGCCACATTGGTCCGCAGCTGCTTGTCGACCTCGATAAAGCCACGCTCGGTAACCGCTACGCCCGCCTTCTCGGCATCCAGCTGCTTACCATTCGGAACGCGACCGACCGCCACCAGCACGTTGTCATAACGTACCGGCTCAGCCGGGGCATGCTTGCCTTCAAACGAGACATACAGGCCATCCGCACGCGCTTCAACCGCGGTGACCTTGGTCTCCAGCATCAGGTTGAACTTGTTCTCGACGCGCTTGGTGTAGACCTTGACCACGTCCTTGTCCGCCGCCGGCACCAGCTGATCGGCGAATTCGACCACGTCGATCTCGGCGCCCAGCGCGGAGTAGACGGTGCCCATTTCCAGACCGATGATCCCGCCACCCAGTACCAGCAGCTTGCCCGGTACCGCCTTCAGCTCCAGCGCATCGGTGGAGTCCCATACGCGGGCATCGTCGTGCGGAATGAACGGCAGCTTCACCGGACGGGAGCCCGCCGCGATGATGGCGTGGTCAAAGTTGATGGTGGTCACCGCGCCATCGGCACCGGTCACCGCCATGCTATTGGCCGACTGGAACTTGGCGAAGCCGTTGACCACCTGCACCTTGCGCTGCTTGGCCATACCCGCCAAACCACCGGTCAGCTTGCCCACCACCTTCTCTTTCCACAGGCGGATCTTGTCGATATCGGTCTGCGGTTCACCGAACACGATACCGTGTGCAGCCAGCGCCTTGGCCTCTTCGATCACCTTGGCGACGTGCAGCAGTGCCTTGGACGGAATACAACCCACGTTCAGGCAGACCCCGCCCAAGGTGGCATAGCGCTCGATCAATACGGTTTCCAGACCCAGATCGGCGCAACGGAAGGCGGCAGAGTAACCGGCTGGACCGGCCCCAATCACCACTACCTGGGTTTTGATTACATTGCTCATCATGACCTCTTCTTCTTGGGCAACTGACGGTACGCCCGGGCGCCACCGTCAGCCACATACAGTCATCAGCTCGCCAGCGAGACGAGCTCGGGCAGGCCTGCGCCTGCCCGGTCAGTGTTACAGCACCAGGCGACGGATGTCGGCCAGTACACCACTCAGGGTAGTGATGAAGCGGGCACCGTCCGCACCGTCAATCACACGGTGGTCATAGGACAGCGCCAGCGGCAGCATCAGACGCGGCTCGAACTCCTTGCCGTTCCACTTCGGTTTGATTTCCGACTTGGACACACCAAGGATAGCCACTTCCGGCGCGTTGACGATCGGCGTGAAGCTGGTACCGCCGATGCCACCCAGGCTGGAGATGGTGAAGCAACCGCCCTGCATATCAGACCCGGTCAGCTTACCAGCACGCGCCTTCTTCGACAGCTCGGCCAGATCACGCGACAGCTCAAGGATGCCCTTCTTGTTGACATCCCGCACCACCGGCACCACCAGACCATTCGGCGTATCGACCGCGACACCGATATGGATGTACTTCTACATGAACAGCTTGCTGCCATCTTCCGACAGCGAGCTGCAGAAGCGCGGATGGGCTTCCAGCGCCTTGGCGGCTGCCTTGAGGATGAACACCAGCGGGGTGATCTTCACATCCAGCTTCTGCTTCTCGGCCAGGATGTTCTGTTCCTTGCGGAAGTTTTCCACCTCGGTGGTATCCGCTTCGTCGAACTGGGTCACATGCGGGATCATCACCCAGTTGCGATGCAGGTTCGGGCCGGAGATCTTCTGGATACGGGTCAGCTCGACCTCTTCCACATCACCGAACTTGGCGAAGTCGACCTTCGGCCACGGCAGCAGGCCGAGACCAGCACCCGAGGCTGCGCCAGTAGCCGGTGCGCTTTCGGCACGCTTGATGGCGTCCTTGACGTAGGCCTGCACGTCTTCCTTCTGGATGCGACCCTTGCGCCCGGAGCCCTTGACCTTGGCCAAGTTAACACCGAATTCGCGCGCCAGACGACGCACTGCCGGCGAGGCATGCACATAGGCGTCGTTAGCCACAAAGTCACCCTTGTCAGCCGGTGCCGCGGCCGGGGCCGGCGCAGCGACCGGCGCAGCAACCGGGGCTGGCGCCGCTGCCACTGGTGCCGCGACCGCCGCCGGCGCGGCGCCTGCGACTTCAAAGGTCATGATCGGCGAGCCGGTCACCACCTTGTCGCCGATCTTGATCTGGATGGCCTTGACCACCCCAGCGAACGGCGCCGGAACTTCCATCGACGCCTTGTCGCCTTCGACGGTGATCAGCGACTGGTCGGCTTCGACCTTGTCACCCACCTTGACCAGAATCTCGGTCACGGCGACTTCATCACCGCCGATATCCGGCACATTGACCTGCTGTTCAGCACTGGCGGCCGGGGCCGCAACAGGGGCTGCAGCGACCGGCGCCGCGACGGCAGCCGGAGCAGCACCGGCGACTTCAAACTGCATGATCAGCGAGCCGGTCGAGACCTTGTCACCCAGGTTGATCAGGATGGCCTTAACCACACCGGCGAACGGGGCCGGCACTTCCATGGAGGCCTTGTCGCCTTCGACGGTGATCAGCGACTGGTCGGCTTCGACCTTGTCACCGACCTTGACCAGAATCTCGGTCACCGCCACTTCGTCGCCACCGATATCCGGCACCTGCACATCCTGCACTGCGGCTACCGCCGGGGCGGCGGCCACCGGTGCAGCTGCAGCGACCGGCGCGGGTGCCGGGGCCGCTGCTGCAGCAGCCTCGAATTCCATGATCAGGCTGCCGGTAGAGACCTTGTCACCGACCTTGACCAGGATGGTCTTGACCACCCCGGCTTGCGGCGACGGGACTTCCATCGACGCCTTGTCACCCTCTACGGTCAGCAGCGACTGATCGGCTTCGACCTTGTCACCCACCTTGACCAGCAGTTCGGTTACCGCGACTTCATCGCCACCGATATCCGGAACGAAAATTTGCATGGACATCTCCATCCCCTTACGCGTACAGCGGGTTAATCTTGTCGGCGTCGATGCCGAACTTGGCGATAGCTTGTGCCACCAGCGCCTTGTCAATCTTGCCCTGGGCAGCCAGTTCGGTCAGCGCAGCCACCACGATGTAGGCTTCGTTGACTTCGAAGTGACGACGCAGGTTCTCACGGCTATCGGAGCGACCGAAACCATCGGTACCCAGCACGCGGTAGCTGGCCGCCGGTACGAAGGCACGGACCTGTTCGCCGTACAGCTTCATGTAGTCGGTGGCGGCAATCGCCGGCGCGTCGTTCATCACATGGGCGATGTACGGCACACGCGGGGTGCTTTCCGGGTGCAGCATGTTCCAGCGGTCGGCGTCCTGACCATCACGGGTCAGTTCGTTGAAGCTGGTGACGCTGTAGACATCCGAACCGATACCGTAGTCAGCGCTCAGAATGCCGGCCGCACGACGAACATAGTTCAGGATCGAACCACAGCCCATCAACTGCACCTTAGCCTTGTCACCGGCCACGGTTTCCAGCTTGTAGATACCCTTGCGGATACCCTCTTCGGCACCGGCCGGCATCGCCGGGTGGTGGTAGTTTTCGTTCAGCGTAGTGATGTAGTAGTAGACGTTTTCCGGCTGCTCGCCATACATGCGACGCAGACCGTCCTGCATGATCACCGCTACTTCATACACATACGCCGGGTCATAGCTGATGCAGTTCGGGATGGTGCCGGCCAGGATGTGGCTGTGACCATCTTCGTGCTGCAAGCCTTCTCCGTTCAGCGTGGTACGACCGGAGGTCGCGCCGATCAGGAAACCGCGCGCCTGCTGGTCGCCGGCCGCCCAGCACATGTCGCCGACACGCTGGAAACCGAACATCGAGTAGTAGATGTAGAACGGAATCATCGGGCAGTCGTTGGTGCTGTACGAAGTCGCCGCCGCCAGCCAGGAGGACATGGCGCCCAGCTCGTTGATCCCTTCCTGCAGGATCTGGCCCTGCTTGTCTTCCTTGTAGTAGGAGACGATGTCACGGTCCTGCGGGGTGTACTGCTGGCCGTGCGGGCTGTAGATGCCGATCTGGCGGAACAACCCTTCCATGCCGAAGGTACGCGCTTCGTCAGCCAGGATCGGCACGATACGCTGACCGACCGACTTGTCTTTGAGCAGCACGTTCAGCGAACGCACGAACGCCATGGTGGTGGAGATTTCGCGGGTCTGTTCGCCGAGCAGCGCATCAAACGCCGACAGCGCCGGGATATCCAGCTTGACGGTGGTCTGCGGCAGACGGCTTGGCAGATAACCGCCCAGCGCCTGGCGACGATCCTGCAGGTAGTTCCACTCCACTGAACCCGGCTCGAAGGAGAGGTACGGCAGTTCGGCCAGCTGTTCGTCACTCACCGGTACATTGAAGCGGTCACGCAGGTGACGCACGGAGTCCTGCTCCATCTTCTTGACCTGGTGGGCAATGTTCTTGCCTTCGGCGGCTTCGCCCATGCCATAACCCTTGATGGTCTTGGCCAGGATCACCACCGGACGGCCCTTGACTTCGGTCGCCTTCTTGAACGCAGCGTAGATCTTGCGCGGATCGTGGCCACCACGGTTCAGGCTGAAGATCTCTTCGTCAGTCCAGTCCTTGACCAGTGCCGCGGTTTCCGGGTACTTGCCGAAGAAGTGCTGACGGACATAGGCGCCATCCTTCGACTTGAAGGTCTGGTAGTCACCGTCCAGGGTTTCGTTCATCAGTTGCAGCAGCTTGCCAGAGGTATCCTGCTGCAGCAGCTGATCCCACTTGGCGCCCCACAGCACCTTGATCACTTCCCAGCCGGCGCCACGGAACAGCCCTTCCAGCTCGTTGACCACCTTGCCGTTACCGACCACCGGGCCATCCAGACGCTGCAGGTTGCAGTTGACCACGAACACCAGGTTGTCGAGGTGGTCGCGCATGGCGACGGTGATTGCGCCCTTGGATTCCGGCTCGTCCATTTCGCCATCACCGAGGAAGGCGTAGACCTTCTGCGCGGAGCAATCTTTCAGCCCGCGGTTGGTCAGGTACTTGAGGAAACGCGCCTGGTAGATGGCAGCGATCGGACCCAGGCCCATCGACACGGTCGGGAACTGCCAGAACTCCGGCAGCAGTTTCGGATGCGGGTAGGACGGCAGACCCTTGCCATCGACTTCCTGACGGAAGGAGTCGAGCTGATCAGCAGTCAGACGGCCTTCAACAAAGGCACGCGCGTAGATACCGGGAGAGATGTGGCCCTGGAAGTAAACCAGGTCACCGCCATCCTGCTGGCTACGAGCACGGAAGATGTGGTTGAACGCCACTTCATAAATCGTGGCCGAGGAGGCGAACGAAGACATGTGGCCACCCAGATCCAGCCCCTTCTTCGATGCACGCAGCACGATCATCGCCGCATTCCAGCGGATGATGGCGCGAATACGCTGCTCCAGTGCCTTGTCGCCCGGATAAACCGGTTCGTCAGCAGCGGCGATAGTATTGATATAGTCAGTCAGGATCTGACCGCCCTGACCGCCGGCACCCAGCTCCACACCGGCCTTGCGCGCCTGCGCGGCCAACTGATCGAGGATAAAGTGGGCGCGCTCTGGTCCTTCTTCGCGCAGCAGGGATGCCAGGGCTTCAAGCCACTCGCTGGTCTCTACCGGGTCCACATCGTTTCTGACAAGTTCAGACATGGCTGTTTCCTATCGTTTAACGGCATTCGCTGTTTTCAATGACGACACGGGCACTATTGTGGTTCCGACGACGAGGGGCGCACATGGCGCGCATGGCGCTGGTGGCGTAGATCCTCGCGCTGGATATCCAGCAAGGTGTCCTCGATAAAGGCAAGGTGCTCATGACAGGCATCCCTTGCTTGTTCCGGTTGCCCGGCCAGGATCGCCGTAATCAGCTCAGCGCGATGACGACGAATCCGGTTAACCACGCCAGGACGTTGGTTGAGCACCTCGATATTGCGCAAGATGTTGCGCTCAAGCAGCTCACTCAACGCCCTGACCAGATGTAACAGCACCGCGTTGTGCGATGCCTCCATCATTGCCAGGTAAAAATCGGTCACCGCCTTGGCTTCCGTGGCCAGATCGCCCTGTTGCTGCGCCACCTCGATATACAGTTGAGCCTTGCGGATACGCTCAAAGTCGGCCTCGGTACCACGCAACGCCGCGTAATAGGCGGCCACGCCTTCGAGCACATGACGGAATTCGAGCAGGTCAAACTGTACTTCGGGATTGTCGAGCAACAGATCCAGCAACGGGTCCAGCAACGGCTGGCTGACCGCCTGTTTAACAAATGTGCCCCCGCCCTGACGGCGGTAGAGCAGCCCTTTGGCCTCCAGACGCTGGATGGCCTCCCGCAGCGACGGCCGCGACACCCGGAACTGCACCGCCAGCTCACGCTCTGGCAGCAGCTTCTGGCCGGGCTGCAAGGTGCCATCGGCAATCATCTGCTCCAGTTCGGCGACAATGGTGTCAGCCAGCTTGGGGGTCTGGGTTTTCCGCTCGGTCATTACTTCCACTCGGGCTCAAATGTTAAATTGGTATTACCATTTGCAGAATTGTTACGCAAATTAGCAACAACTGTAACAACTGTCCACAAGAAAAATGATCTTCATCAATGAATGGGATGCATTGGAATCTCTTGGTCTGCATTTCCCACATTAATAAAACATGATTTCATTTTAGTGAGAAAACGTTACCGAAGTGGGAGCGAGATCGGAAAATCAGCAAGTCGTGGGAAAATTACGCCATTAAATCGAGACATGTCTCACGCCAACGGCGATTGCTCGGCAGAGGTTGATAGCAGTTAGCGTCAGCTGACACCTGACTTGGCGGCTGATCAGTGAGGAGAATCCGAGGAAAACAGCAGGGTGGTGCGCCGTAGGTGGCGCCAAAGCAGGATCGGGACCGGAAGAGATCCGGTCCCGGCAGAGCACGCGGTCAATCGATCATGGTAGATCAAACAACAACACTTCACTGTCTGGCTGGGTGGCCAGTAACGACAGTGAGGCCTCTTCCCATATCGCCAGCCCATCGCCCGCCTGCAAGGTCTGACCATCGAGCGTCAATTGACCGCGCACCACTTGTAACCAGAGATGACGGGCCGGATCCAGCGACCACTGTTGAGTCCCCTGTGCCGGGGAGAGTTGCCAGCGCCACAACCGCATATCCTGATAGATACGCAACGCCACGGGATCCTCATCCGGGGACAGGATCAGTTGCGGCCCCACCTGTGGCGGAAACGCGCATTGCGCATAACGCGGGGTCAGCCCTTTCACATTCGGCTGGATCCAGATCTGATACAGATGCAGGGTCTGGTCATCACGCGGGTTGAACTCAGAATGGGTAATCCCGGTGCCGGCGCTCATGATCTGGAACTCGCCGGCCGGCACTTCGGTCACATTGCCCATGCTGTCGCGGTGGGCGACGGCCCCTTCGAGCACATAGGTCAGGATCTCCATCTCGCGATGCGGATGGGTCGGGAAACCGGCGCCGCCGGCAATCCAGTCCTCGTTGATCACGCGCAGGGCAGAGAAGCCCATGTAACGCGGATCGTAGTATTCGGCGAAAGAGAAACTATGCCGCGAATCCAGCCAGCCATGATCGGCATGGCCGCGTTCGCCGGCCGGACGGTAATGACGCATATAGACACTCCTGATTAATTGACAACGTCAGTCTGCCGCGCCGGTTTAACGCAGAATATCGCAAAATATCCGCCCAACCTTTCTAATAATTCGATCAATAGCCCACCGTTGCCCCACCCTAGCCGCGCGCCTGACGACGCATATACAGCGCCAGCCCCAGATCGAAACCTTTGACATGATCGGTGATCAGCTGCTCTAACCCCTGCAAGGTGGAGAGTTCCGGCAACTGGCCGGCTTCCCACAGGTTGACCTGCGGTGCCAGCAATCCAAGCAGACGTTGATGCTCCTGGCGGTGCGGGGCGTACTCCGGGTAGCCCTGCTCACGCATCACCCGTTCCTCACACTGAAAATGCTCGGCCAACAGCCGTTGCAACAGCAACAAGCGTCTGATCAGATCGGCATTGGTTATCTGCTCGCGCATCGCCTGTTGCAGGCCGAGGCACAGTGCCAATAACGCCTGGTGCTGGTGATCAATCAGCGGATGGCCGGTCTGCAGTGCCTGATCCAGCTCATCTATCGACGACGTATCGTCCACAACCCTTCTCCCGACATCCTCGCTGCCAGAACCGTCCCCGGTAGCGCTCAGTTAAACGTAGCTCATGCGATATAAGCTGGCAGCGATATGTCAAAGAATATCGCGCTCACCCCGCTCACGCGCGGCGGCCAATTCCGCGCCCCGCTTTTCCGTGTTCTAATACGTTACCTTGTCTAGTTGCTAGAGATCCCTATGGACCACCCCGTTGAACTGCTCGAGATCGACGACCTGCTCGATCACGCTTATGAAATCTTCCTCGAACTGGCCAGCGATAACCTCTCCGAGGCCCAAATCGCCCTGTTCAATGCCGAATTCGCCGACCGTGGTGCCTTGGGTGACAGCACGCCGGAAGAGGACTGGCAGGAGTATCTGGACTTCCCGCTGGATCCGGCATTGCATGTCGAGATCTGCGTCGGCCTGCTGAATGCCGAAGAAGAGTTCGAGATGCTGTTCGCGCGCATGCTGTTGTCGCGCGATGCCGAGGATCGTCGCTGCCAGATCCAGTGGCAGCACTGATCCCGATCGCCACGGCTACGGCGGCGCGCTCACCGATCGGGCGTGGCCAACGGTAGCCACTCAGAGGCCAGGGCGCGGGCGGCCAACAGCACCCGCTCCTTGGCCTCATGCCAGCGCTTGCCACTACGGTAAGCCATCATCACCTCCCAGTACTCCTCCGGCAGCCCACTGACCGGCAGACGCACCAGACGCCCGGCCAGCAGATCCCGACGCACCACCAGCTCCGGCATAATGGTGATAAAGCCATGTTCCAGTGCCAACTCACGCGCCGCACTGCCCGGCTGGATAGCATGCAGCGGCTGCACCGTCTGGCGCAGACGACGAATGCGCTGCATCAGCAGATCACAACTGTCCCCCCAGTATTGCGGCGCAATCCGCTGATCGGCGATATCGGCCAGCGTCAGCGCCGCCGCCCTCGCCAGCGGGTGGTCGTGGGCGCACACGGCAATAATCGGTGACCGGCACAGCAACTCCATCTGGATGCCCGCCACTGCCGGGCACTTAAGCACGAAACCGACATCCACCTGGCCACTGAGCAGCCACTGCATGATCACGCTGGAGTGGTCGGTCTCGCAGCGGATCTCCATCGGCGCTTCGGCCAACATCACCAGCAGGGCCCCCATACTCACCGCCGCCAACGACGGCAGGCTGGCCAGGGTCACCCGTGGTAATGCTGGTGCCCCCTGCATCAACAGTCGCCCCTCATCCAGCAAATGCAGCGCCTGGCGGGCGGCAGGCAAGTACTGCTCACACGCCGGGGTCGGTTGCGCGCCGCGTCGATGGCGGGTAAACAGCGGCCCCCCCAACTCCTGTTCCAGCAACGCAATGCGCTGACTGACCTGCGGCTGCGACATGCCAGTGCGTGCCGCCGCCTGACTAAAACTGCCGGTACTCGCCACCTCCAGCAGCAAGCGCAGATCTTCCAAGGTCATAGCCATAATGAAACCTTATAATAACTATAGGTAGTTGCCTGCTATCAATATAGCTTTGTCCCCTGCACAATATCCACACAGCTTCCACTGAATCAGAACGTGTCAACGCAGGCGATCACACTTCTGCCACTTCCCCCCGACGTCATGATGCGCCAGGGCCAGACCTGCATCACTCCAAGCAATTGCACGAGGCGTTTAGATGGCACCCGCCGGTTATGCCCGCCGTATGGGCAGATATTTCTTGTTACTGGATAACCTGCTGGTCATTCTCGGGTTCTTTGTGGTCATGCCATTGATCAGTATCCACTTTGTCGATGGCCTTGGTTGGGCAGCAAGCAGCGTCGGTCTGGCGCTCGGCCTGCGTCAACTGACCCAGCAGGGGCTGGGGTTGTTCGGTGGCTCACTGGCCGACCGTTTCGGTGCCAAACCGCTGATCGTCACCGGCATGCTGCTGCGCGCTGCCGGCTTTGCCAGTCTGGCGGTCGCCCAGGCGCCGTGGATCCTGGTGCTCTCCTGCATCGTCTCCGGCCTCGGTGGCATGCTGTTTGACCCGCCGCGCTCGGCATTGATCATCAAATTTACCCGTCCGCGGCAACGCGGCCGCTTTATCTCGATCATGATGGTCCAGGACAGCGCCTGTTCGGTGCTTGGCGCCCTGCTCGGCAGCTGGTTGCTGGCATGGGATTTCCACTATGTCTGCTGGACCGCCGCCGCGCTGTTCACCCTGTGCGCGCTGTGCAACGCCTGGTTGATCCCCTCCTACCGCATTTCAATGACCCGCCAGCCCCTGACCCAAGGCATGAAGCAGGTGCTGCAGGATCGCGCATTCTTGTGCCTGGTCTTCTCGTTAAGCGGCTACTTTATCCTCGGCGTGCAGGTGATGCTGATGCTGCCGATCCTGGTCAAACATATGGCCGGCCAGGCGCAAGCGGTGAGCTGGATGTACCTGCTCGATAGCCTGATCGCCCTCACCCTGCTCTATCCGCTGGCCCGCTGGAGTGAAAAGCGCTTCAGCATGGGCGGCCGGCTGCGTGCCGGTCTGGCTATCATGACGCTGGCGCTGATGCTGGTGCCGATGGCCAGCAACCTGGTGCTGCTGTTTGCGCTGATTGGCCTGTTTTATCTGGGCTCCAGTCTGGCTGAACCGGCGCGTGAGACCCTGCTCACCTCGATGGCCGACCCCAACGCCCGCGGCGCCTATATGGGCTTTAGCCGTCTTGGGTTGGCGATTGGCGGTCTGGCCGGGTATCTGGGCGGCGGCTGGTTGTATGACCAAGGCCAGGCCAGTGGCTGGCTGGCCCTGCCGTGGCTGGTGCTTGGTGTCATCGGCGCCACCACCTGGCTGACCCTGTGGTGGTGGCAGCATGGCCATGCGCGTTCAGCCCTGCAACCGCTCTCTTCCTTGCAGTAACGCGGGTTACGGGTATCCTTGAGGCATAAGCCGTTGCTGGAGCCTTGGCATGTACCGCATTGTTTTTGTCGAAGATGATGCGGCGATCGGACGCCTGATCGCCGACTTCCTGTCCCGACACGACATGAGTGTCCACATTGAGCCACGTGGCGACACCGCCCTGGCGGTGATCGAGGCGCAACAGCCGGATCTGGTGATGCTGGATATCATGCTGCCGGGACTGGATGGCCTGTCGGTGTGCCGCGAACTGCGCCCGCGCTTCAATGGGCCGATTGTCATGCTCACCGCGCTCGACAGCGACATGAACCAGATCCTCGGTCTGGAGCTCGGCGCCAACGACTATATCCTCAAGACCACGCCGCCGGCCGTGCTGCTGGCGCGCTTGCGGGTGCAACTGCGCGCCAGTCGGCCGCAAGAGACACCGGCCTCCCCGGCCCCTAATCTGCGGAGCCGCGCCTTGCAGTTCGGTGCGTTGCGTATCGATCCGGAAAGCCGTGACGTGCGTCTGCAAGACGAGCGCATTGTGCTCTCCACCGCCGACTTTGATCTGCTGTGGGAGCTGGCTACCCACGCCGGCCAGGTGCTCAACCGCGAGCAGCTGTTTCGTGCCCTGCGTGGTATCGACTATGACGGGCTCGACCGCAGCATCGACGTCGCCATCTCACGCCTGCGCCGCAAGCTGCATGACGATACCGAGAACCCACAACGCATCAAGACCGTGCGCCAGCGCGGCTACCTGCTGGCACCGAACGCCTGGCAATAGTCGGTCGTAGACCGCCGCCCTGTTCCGGCCCTCTCCCGCCGCCAAGGAATCTTTACGTGCGTAAACTCTTCGTCCAGTTCTACCTGTTGCTGATGGGCAGCTTCCTGTTGATGGCGCTGCTGATCGGCGGCATTTACCGCATCACTACCGACCGGGCGATGGACAAGTCGCTGGATGACCTGATGCAGGGCGCCCTGTCGCAGGTGCGTAACGACTTGCGCCATATTCCGCCGGAGCAGTGGGCCACCCAGCTGGCACAGACTGAAAGCCCGCTGTCGTTTGATGTCCGCATCCAGTCGCTGGCGCAGACCGAAGATCAGATCGAGGATGATGCGCTGCCCGCGCTGCGCCAGGGCGATATCATCATCCTCGAGGATCAGGACCAGTTTATGCAGCGCATCCCGGACAGCGATTATGTCCTGGTTGCCGGCCCGATCAGTTACCTCTCCTTCCTGCGCGAGGTGCGCTGGCTCGATGTGGTGATGCTGATCGCCATGGGGCTGTCGCTGGCACTGCCGGTGTTTCTGTGGATGCGTCCGCACTGGCGCGACCTGCTCAAGCTCGAGGCCGCCACCCGCCAGCTCGGCTCCGGCGATCTGGATGCGCGCAGTAGCCTGCGCGAGGACTCCAGCCTCTATCGGTTGGGTGAGGCCTTCGACCTGATGGCCGGTAACCTGCAACGGCTGATTGCCAGCCGACAGCGGCTGACCAACGGCATCGCCCATGAACTGCGCACCCCGCTGGTCCGCTTGCGTTACCGGCTGGAACTGCAGGAGGGGCTGGCCGACACCGAACGGGAAGAGATGGCGCAGGACTTGAACGAACTGGATGCGCTGATCGATGAGATGCTGATGTATGCGCGTCTGGAACATCCGGAAACCGTGCTGCACCCGCAACAATGGCCGGTCGCCCCTTGGTTGGCGCGCCATGTGGCACAGTGGCAATCCCTGCTCGGGCCGTTACAGTTGCGTTATGAACAGGCCGCAGAGATCGACCAGTGGGAGGGCGATCCGCTGCTGATCGGCCGCGCGATGGACAACCTGGTCGGCAATGCCGTGCGTTACGCCAGCAACCAGATCATGGTCACCCTGTGGCGCGAGGGCGACCAGGCCTGCCTGCAGGTAGAGGATGATGGCCCCGGCATTCCGGACACCATGCGGGCACAGGTGTTTGAGCCGTTCACCCGGCTCGATCCGAGTCGCGACCGCCATACTGGCGGCTGCGGGTTGGGGCTGGCGATTGTCGATAGCGTCATCCGCGCCCATCAAGGCAGCGTGACGCTGGATAGTGGCCGCCTCGGTGGTGCCCGCTTCACCCTACGCTGGCCTCTCGTACAAACCGTTACACGCTGACACCCTTGACCCACAGATCGATGCGTTGGCCTTGTCTAGGATGATCTCAACAGTCAAGCAGTGACACCTGTCCTGAGGCTGCAACAGATACCCGCAAGGAGACCGACATGAACAAACTAATGACCTTGACCACTGCTGCCCTGTTTGCCCTGAGTGCCAGTGTCGCCCTGGCAGATACCACCACGGTCTCGGCCGCTGCCACGACCACCCCGGCTGGCGAATCCGCCCCGGCCAAGAAGGTGGTCAAGCCGGTCCATCATGTCAAGGCTCACCAAGTCACCAAGGCCGCCACCAAGAAGGCGCCGGTCAAGAAGGCGCCGGTCAAGAAGGTGCATAAGGCCAAGAAGCCAGTCGCGCCAGCGGCCAAGACCAACTAATTTCGCGAACGTCCTTCACTGCGTTCCGAGCCCAATGCACCACCTCCGGGTGGTGCATTTTTTTATACCGTCGTGACGGTTAGCGCTCTGCCCGGCGGAACACCGGGCGATCCGCGGTCGACACCTCGGGCGCATAGGCGTAACCACCGAGGGTGAAATCGAGCAGCTGTTCCGGGTGGGTCAGCCGTCCTTGCACCACGAAACGGGTCATCAGGCCGCGCGCCTTTTTGGCATGGAAGCTGATGATTTTATAGCGACCGTTTTTTTCATCCTCAAACACTGGGCTGACAATCCGCGCCTTGAGCTGTGCCGGTTGTACCGCATCGAAATACTCTTGCGACGCCAGATTGATCAACACCGGCTCGGCCTGTGCAGCCAGGCGCTGATTCAGCGCCTCGGTGATCTGCCCCCCCCAGAAGGCATACAGATCCTTGCCGGCCGGATTGGCCAGCCGCGACCCCATCTCCAGGCGATATGGCCACATCGCATCCAGCGGACGCAACAGACCATACAGGCCGGAGAGCATGCACAATACCGACTGCGCATAGGCCAGATCCTCAGCGCTCAGGCTGTCTACATCCAACCCGGTATAGACATCCCCCTTGAAGGCAAAGATCGCCGGCCGGGCCTGTGGCGCGTCAACCGTTGGCTGCCATTCGGCAAAGCGCGCCACGTTCAGGGCCGCCAGCTTGTCACTGATCTGCATCAGACTGGCCAGCGCCGCCGGCGTCAGTTGACGGCAGAGTGCATTCAGCGCGGTCGCCTGCGGCAAAAAAGCGGGCGTAGTCACCGCGACCGGAGGATAAGCGGAGGTATAGTCCAACGTTTTGGCAGGTGAGATCACCAGCAGCATAGCCACTCCTTATCGGGGAACAGAACATATCGAGAATCGAGAATCGAGAATCGAGAATCGAGAATCGAGAATCGAGAATCGAGAATCGAGGATAGAGGGCCGGGCGGGGCGCGTCTATAGACCGGCCGCCGCATCACGCGGAGACCGGTTAACTGCACGGCTATTCGACCGAGACGTTACTTAAGGTGCCGGCATCCGGCGAGACGCCGCCATCGAGCTTGATCATCAGGCGGACATCGTTCGGTGAGTCAGCATGTGCCAACGCTTCGTTGTACCCAATCACGCCCTGACGGTACAGATCAAACAGCGACTGATCGAAGGTGACCATCCCCTGCTCCCGCGACTTGCTCATCACCTCCTTCAGGCGATGCATCTCGCCCTTCATGATGATCTCCTGCACCAGCGGCGTATTGATCAGCAACTCAAACGCCGCCCGTCGCCCCTGACCATCTCGGGTCGGGATCAACTGTTGGGCGACGATGCCACGCAGGTTGAAGGAGAGATCGTAGAGCAACTGACGATGCTTCTCGACCGGCACCAGGTGCAGGATGCGCTCCAGGGCCTGGTTGGCGTTGTTGGCATGCAAGGTCGCCAGACACAGATGACCGGTCTCGGCAAAGGAGAGCGCAAACTCCATGGTCTCACGCGAGCGGATTTCACCAAGCAGGATCACATCCGGCGCCTGACGCAGCGCCGACTTGAGGGCGTTATCGAAGGATTCGGTATCGGCCCCCACTTCCCGCTGGGTGATGATGGAGTGAGCATGCTGGTGCACGAATTCCACCGGATCTTCGATGGTCAGGATGTGGCCATCCGTCATCTGGTTGCGGTAGCCGATCATGGCCGCCTGGGTGGTGGACTTACCCGCACCGGTGGCTCCGACAAAGAGCACCAGGCCGCGCTTGGTCATACAGACCTCGCGCAGGATCTCCGGCAGATAGAGCTCCTCCATGGTGGGAATATCCGTGATGATGCGGCGGATAACCATACCCGGGTTGCCCATCTGCCAGAAGCAGCTGACCCGGAAACGACCAAGCTCTATCGGGCGTTGCAGAGCAAAGTTGGCCTCACGGGTGTCGCAGAAGCGCTTATAAATCTCGGGGGTCATGGCCTCCTTGATAAACTCCAGCACCATCTCCGCATCCAGCGGCAGGTTGCCCAGTTTATTGATATGGCCATTGACCTTGAGGCAGGGCTCTATCCCTACCGACAGGAAGAGATCCGAGCCCTTCCGGTCAATCAGCAACTGCAACAATCCATCCAGTTTCATGCTCTACTCCTTAGAGGCTGTTAGGGTCGGTGGCCTTGGCCTTGGCATCCTGCACCGAAACAAGACCACGACTCAGCAACTGCTTGAGGCACTGATCCATAGTCTGCATGCCGTGGATCATCCCGGTCTGAATCACCGAGTACATCTGGGCAATCTTGTCTTCGCGGATCAGGTTACGGATGGCAGGGATACCAATCATGATCTCGTGGGCGGCGATCCGGCCACCACCGATACGCTTGAGCAGAGTCTGGGAGATAACCGCGCGCAGGGATTCGGAGAGCATGGAGCGCACCATGTCCTTTTCCGCACCGGGGAAGACGTCGATGATACGGTCTATGGTCTTGGCTGCCGAGCTGGTGTGCAGGGTACCAAATACCAGGTGGCCGGTTTCCGCTGCGGTCAGGGCCAGACGGATGGTTTCCAGATCCCGCATTTCCCCTACCAGAATGATATCCGGGTCTTCCCGCAGCGCCGAACGCAGGGCGTTGTTAAAGCTCAAGGTATCCTTGTGCACTTCCCGCTGGTTGACCAGGCAGCGCTTGTTCTCGTGCAGGAATTCGATGGGATCTTCGATGGTCAGGATATGGTGGTGAAAGTTCTCGTTGATATGGTCAATCATGGCCGCCAGGGTGGTGGACTTACCCGAACCGGTCGGTCCGGTCACCAGCACCAGACCGCGTGGCAACTCGGCCAGTTGACGGAAAATATCGGGGGCCCCCAACTCGTCCAGGGTCAGCACAGTGCTGGGAATGGTACGGAAGACGGCGGCCACACCACGGTTCTGGTGGAAGGCGTTAACCCGGAAACGGGCCAGATTGGGCACCGCGAAGGAGAAGTCCACTTCCAGGTTCTCTTCCAGCTCCTTGCGCTGGTGGTCATTCATGATGTCATAGACCAGGGAGTGAACCTGACGGTGCTCCAGCGCCGGCAGGTTGATCTTGCGCACATCACCATCCACACGGATCATGGGAGGAACGCCAGCGGAGAGGTGTAGATCCGAGGCCTTATGCTTTACACTAAACGACAGTAATTCCGTGATATCCATTTATTCTTCAACTCCCTTTCCTGGTAACAGTGACAACATGAGCGATATAGCGCTGCAGTTGCAGCAGGTACAGAACCGTATCAGCCAAGCCACGCAAACGGCAGGCCGTCCCGCAGACAGCGTCCAGTTGCTGGCCGTCAGCAAGACCAAACCCCTTGGCGCCGTCCAGGCAGCCTATGCGGCCGGACAACGCCGCTTTGGTGAATCCTATGTGCAGGAGGCCGTGGAAAAAATCCGGGCCGCACGCGATGCCGGCTTGACCGATATCGAATGGCACTTTATTGGTCCCCTGCAATCCAACAAGAGCCGCCCTGTCGCCGAACACTTTGACTGGGTGGACAGCGTAGACCGTCTCAAGATCGCCGAACGTCTCAACGCTCAACGCCCCGAGGGGCTACCGCCGCTAAATATCTGCATTCAGGTGAATATTAGCGGAGAAAGCCAGAAGGCTGGTACGACGGAGGCCGAAGTTTTGACACTCGCCACCCAGATCCGGTCGTTTCCCAGACTAACCCTTCGTGGTCTGATGGCAATAGCCGAAAATACTGAGGATGAAGCGGTATTACGCGAAAGTTTTGGCCGCCTTCACACTCTGTTCCGGCAATTGCAGCCGCAGTTCCCCGGCCTGGACACCCTCTCCATCGGTATGACCCAGGATATGGAGGTGGCCATCGCCTCGGGCAGCACTCAGGTGCGGGTCGGAACGGCCATCTTTGGCGAGCGTGACTACCCGGCAGCAAAAGGCTGACAATTCCCCACAAAAATGGCAGGGTATCCCTGCCGACAACCAGGGGCCACGCGCCTCCGTCAACGACAAAGGACGAACATGAAGACCCTTTACTATCTGCTCGATACCCTGTTCAACCTCTATCTGATGGTCATCATCATGCGGATCTGGTTACAGTGGGTGCGGGCCGACTTTTACAATCCCTTAAGCCAGTTTGTGGTGAAGGCTACCCACCCTGTGGTCGGCCCCCTGCGCCGCATCATCCCCAGTGTCGGCGGCGTGGATCTGGCGGCCGTACTGTTTGCCTATGTGGTGGCCATGCTGAAATTTGTCTGTTTCGCCCTGCTCGGTGGCGTCGCACCTAATCTGCTGGCAATCCTGCTGTTTGCGCCCCTGCTGGTGCTCAAGCAGGCAGGCAGCCTGCTGTTCTGGATGCTGGTAGTACGCGCCATCATGAGCTGGGTCAGCCAGGGACGCTCCACACTGGATTATGTACTGTTCCAGCTCACCGAACCGCTGCTGGCGCCTATCCGCCGTTTTATCCCGCCCATGGCCGGGCTGGATCTGTCGGTACTGCTGCTGTTTATCGCCCTGCAGGCGCTCAACTACCTGATGGCAGATCTGCTCGGTCAGCTATGGGTTATGCTCTGATGGCGATCCGCCAGCAGGAGAACACCCTGTGGCTGGATCTCTATATCCAGCCCAAAGCCAGTCGTGATCAGTTTCAGGGCTTGCACGGCGATGAGCTCAAACTGGCCATCACTGCCCCTCCGGTAGATGGCCAGGCCAATAGCCATCTCATCAAGTTTCTGGCAAAGCAGTTCAAGGTGGCCAAGGGACAGGTGAGCATAGTCAAAGGGGAGCTGGGGCGTCACAAGACGGTGACCATCAGTGAGCCCAAACAGTTACCCGATGAGATAGCCAAGCTACTCGAGGCTTGAAATAGCAAAGGCGGCCAAGGCCGCCTTCTTCATGCTCCGGATCCGGAAAATTACTTCTGCTCTTCTGCCGCAGAATGGCAACCGCAACTCGCCTGGCCACAACCCCGCGGTCCTTTGACCCGGGCATCCAGCTCTTCGAGCTTGGCCTTCATCAGCGCGCGCACCTCATCGGAACACTCCCGCACCTGATCCCGCGCCCAGCGGGTGGAATCCAGTGGCGGCAGCATCTCGATCAGCACCTCGCCATTGTCCCAGCGATTGAGATCGATCTGATTGGCATAGCTGGAGGCGACGATAGGCACGATAGGCACCTCGGCCTTCATGGCTGTGTGGAAGGCGCCGGTCTTGAAGGGCAGCAGGCCTCGGCCACGAGAGCGGGTTCCTTCCGGGAACATCCACACCGAGAGACCACGGGAGCGGATCTTGTCCACCACCTGACGAATGGTGTCGATGGCGCGGGAGCGGTTGGCCCGGTCGATCAGGATATTGCCAGAGAGGTAAAAGAGCGGGCCAAACAGCGGCAACCAGACCAGGCTCTTCTTGCCCACGGCCACCACACCAGGCTGCACAGCCCCTGTCATCACCATGATGTCCCAGTTGGTCTGGTGATTGGCCACATAGACAGCCGGCCCCAGATCCTTGCACTCTTCAGGAATGGTGATCCGCACCTTGACCCCCACCAGCGGACAGGCCAGATGCATCATGCGACAGGAGAGCCAGTAGACGTTGGTCTTGTGACGAGGACGCAGCAGGCAGAGCAGCAGCCCCAACACAAACCAGATCACCATCAGCACCCCAAGCAACACCAGACGCAATACCTTCAACATAACCAACCCTCGAATAATGAGGCGCCCAGTATACCACTCGCGGCTCCGAGGGGCAGCAATTGCCTGCAGGCAGCAAGTTTCACTTTTGCCAACCAGGCCTCTGGCCCCCCTTTACACCATCCGTTAGACTCCGGAGAGCCTCTTTTTTGCGGAGTCCTCCATGTCCCGTTTTACCGCCCTGTTTCCCCTCGCCCTGCTCCTGCTATCTGGCTGCGCCACCACCCTGCCGGCCGATCCCGAGCCCCAGCTCAGTGCCAACGCCAGCAGTGGTCGCGCCCGTTTCTACGGCCCCATCAGTTGGGATCGGGTGCACCGCTTCCAGGATCTGATCAAGGGCAAGAAGATCTCGGTACTGGAGATAGACTCGCGCGGTGGCGAAAGCGACGCGGCCATGGCGCTGGGCTACTGGCTGCATGACGAGAAGATCAGCATCGAAGTGAACCGTCTGTGTCTGGGTAGCTGCGCCAACTACCTCTTCCCGGCCGCCGAACGCAAACTGATCGCTCCGGGCGCTATCGTGGCGTGGAGCGGTAACTACCACTACCAGTTGCTGCAGCAGGAGCAGCCCGAGCTCTTCGTCAATCATGAGCCGGAGCGTAGCGGTAGCGCCCTGACAAGGCTGCGCCAGCAGGTGACCATTGAACAGACCTACTTCAAACACATCGGCGTGGATGAGCGTCTCTGCTGGATTGGCAAGCTGCCCCCCTATAACGCCAAAGGCGCCTTCGTGCTGCCGCCCGAGGATCTGCGCCGTTTCAAGGTCAAAGAGGTACGCACCGAGATTGACTACTCGGCCCGCAGCGCCAGCCGTTGGGCAGCCGAATTCCCAGTACAGAAGGTGGTACTGCCCTATGGCGGCGCCATCTAGCCCCTAATCAGGAGAGAGCATATGAAATCGATCTTCGCCCTTTGTCTAAGCCTCTGTCTGCTGGCGGGCTGTGCCGCGCCTGGCGATACGCCGGCCCAGAAACGGGCCGCCATCCAGCAGATGCGTACCGATACCCTGACCCGGCTCTACAAACAGTACCCGGAAGCCCGCAAGGAGGTAAGCAGTGCCGCCGGTTATGCGGTCTTCTCCAATGTGGGCAATAACCTGTTGCTGGTCAGCAGCGGTAACGGCTATGGCGTAGTGCGGGAGAAGCGCAGCGGCAAGGATAGCTATATGAAGATGGCCACCCTGGGCGTTGGACTGGGGCTGGGCATCAAGGATTTCCAGTCGGTGATCCTGTTTCGCGATCAAAAGAGCCTGAGCTACTTTATCGAACATGGCTGGGATAGCGGCGTACAGAGCGATGCCACCTTGAAGTCCGGCAAGAAGGGAGGCTCGGTGGTCGATGCCGCCGCTGCTGCCAACTACGAGAAGATCAAGGTCTATAACCTGACGGCTAGCGGTATCGCCCTGCAGGCCACAGTGCAAGGCTACAAATACTGGCTGGATGACGAGCTCAATGGTCGCAAGAGCGCCCCGGTCGCCAGCGCCAAATAATCCCGGCCAGGGGGGCTCAGCCCCCTCTGATCCAAACTGAACAGCAGATAAACACCATATCGGTTTCTTGAACCAAGGCTGTCTCGACCCCGTTTGATTGGTTATTCTCCGCCCGCCATCCCCGATGGACAGGTTTTACCATCAGAGGAATAGAGACTTATGCCAATCAATACCATCTTCGGGCTCTTTGCCAAATCCCCGTTAAAACCGTTGCAAAAACATATGGATGTGATGGATGAGTGCTGCCACCTGCTGGCACCGCTCTGGCGAGCCGCCTGTCAGCAGGCCTGGAGCGAGGCCGAAGAGCAACTGGAGGCGCTACAGCAGCGCCATCTGGAGGGAAGCAAGCTCAAGCGGGCCATTCGTCTGCGCCTGCCCCATGGCCTCTTCACTCCGCTGCCCCGCAATGAACTACTGGATCTGCTGGATGAGCAGGAGCGCCTCGGCGCCCTGGCACTGGAGCTGGCAGAAACCATCATGCTACGCCGCATCCTGTTGCCACCACCGCTCACCCGAGATCTGCTCCACTATCTGGACAAGGCGCTGGAAGCCTCCTCGCTGGCCACCTCCGTCATCCATGAGCTGGATGATCTGCTGGAAACCGGCTTTCTGGGCCGGGAAGTTTCCGAGGTTGGTGAAAAGGTCGAACAGCTCGATGCCATGGATCAGACCCTGCACGCCCTGCGCAACCAGTTACGCCAGAACCTGCTGAGCCAGGAAGAGGCGCTGGGCGCGGTGAATGTGATGTTTCTTTACCAGTGCATCACCTTTACCGCCGAACTGGCCACCCAGGCTGAACGTATCGGCGCCCGGCTTGAATTGATGCTCGCCCGCCGCTAACACCGCTTTGCAAGAGAACTAGCATGGATATCATTGCACTTTACGGCACGGAACTGATCCTGATTGCCGCCGCCGTTGGCTTTCTCATGGCCTGGGGCATTGGCGCCAACGATGTGGCCAACGCCATGGGTACCTCGGTAGGTACCCGCTCCCTGACCATTCGCCAGGCGATCCTCATCGCCATGATTTTCGAATTTGCCGGCGCCTATCTGGCCGGTGGCGAAGTCACGGCAACCATCAAGGATGGCATCATAGATCCCAATGCCTTTGCCGCCACACCACACCTGCTGGTGCTGGGCATGATCGCTGCCCTGCTGGCGGCCGGACTCTGGTTGTTGCTGGCCTCCCACTTTGGCTGGCCAGTCTCCACCACCCACTCCATCATTGGCGCCATCGTTGGCTTTTCACTGGTCAGCGTCGGGGCAGAAGCTGTGGCCTGGGATCGTTTTGCCGGTATTGTCGGCTCCTGGATCATCACCCCGGCCATCTCCGGGCTCCTCGCCTATCTGCTCTTTATGAGCCTGCAGCGCTTTATCTTCTCGGCGCCTGATCCGCTACGCAGCGCCCGGAGCCTCAGCCCGCTCTACATCTTCCTCACCGCCATGGTGATCTGCGTAGTCACGCTGGAAAAGGGGCTCAAGCATGTGGGTGTCCCTCTCAGCCATGGCCAGAGTCTGCTGCTCTCCGTGCTGCTCTCCCTGTTGGCAGCCCTGCTGGGGGCATTGGCCATCCGTCGTCTCACCTTCGAGTCCGATAGCCGCCTGCACTACGCCAATGTGGAGAAGGTCTTTGCCGTGCTGATGGTGGGCGCCATCATGGGCGTTGGTCTGGCCCGCGGGATCGCCGCCATCAATCTGGGAGTGGTGCGCAATATCGTCGTCTCCTGGGTGATCACCCTGCCCTCTGGGGCCCTGCTGGCGATCATCATCTTCACTCTGCTGCGCGCTCTGGTGGAGTAACCCAACGAGAATATATAATACCAGTAAAATCAATGACATATATCTTATTGATTTTACTGGTTATTTTATATCTATTTGATTTTATTGTATTTTCTCAAAAATAAAGGGCCATCCGCAGATGGCCCTTCTGTTATGACGGAATAAAACGCTAGCGCTTACTTCCAGCTGGCAGCGATGACCGCATCCAGCTTGCTGTGGTAATCCGCCGAGAGCGTGCTCTCGCCAGCGGCTGGCGGCGTCAGGGTCGCCATGGCGCTGACCAGATTGGCCACTTGGGAGTCCAGCAGCGTCTTGCCATCACCGCTCTTGAACTGCTCCACATGGTAGGCGTTGGCAGAGTACCAGCTCTGAATGGTGACGCCATCGTTACCGCCGATGACCCCCACCTTCAGATCGTTACCGCTGCGGCTGAACCAGAGCTGATCGGCGGCGATATCGCTACCCAGCTGCAGTACATCCTGATCGGCACCGTTGCTGTCGTACTCGGCGATCACATCACTGCCATCACCACGCGCCAGCTGGTAGGTGTCGGAACCATAACCGCCGTTGAGGTAGTCATTGCCCGCGCCACCGGAGAGGGTGTCGTTGCCGTTCTG
>JAYROM010000202.1:0-4817 GCA_041911695.1 Aeromonadaceae bacterium | reverse complement strand
GTGTGCAGCATGAGCGCCCCGTCGTGAGTGTAGTTTGTCTCTGGACCGGGAGCCCCCAACCCGTCATTGATTAGGAGACCAGGCATGATGATTGAGTCCGACCTGCGTGATCAGGTGCAGGCCATTCGCGATTGTTCCTCGCCAGAAGACCTGAACCATATCCTGTTCGAACTCAGTGCTGCGGCCGATTTCGACCATTATCAATTCAATCTGCTGTTCCCGTCCGGACTGCTGCAAACCAATATGTCGGTCTTTAGTAACAGTCCGACCGACTGGCAGGACTATTATTGGAACAACCAACTCGCTGCAGACGACCCTTTGATCTTATTGGCTTTGCGTTTGGCACAACCCATCTTCTGGCATGAACTGGCACGCGGGAAGAGTTATCCCATCAATGCACGCAATGAGACAGTCATGCGCCTGCGTAGTGAGTACGGAATGCAAGATGGTGTCACCATCCCGATCCATAATGGTCAGGGTCACCATGGCATGTTGCATCTGAGCTGCCAGCAACCACTTACCGATGCCTACACCGCGTTGGCGCAAATCGGCACCATTTTGCCGTTCGTCTTTAATAAGGCTTGTGAGTTAATGACGCCACCGCAACCCAACTTGTCTGAGCGCGAGCGGGAATGCCTGTTCTGGGTCAGTGAAGGGAAAACGTCTTGGGAGGCAGCCCGCATTCTGGGGATTACCGAGCGGACGGTGAATTTCCATCTGAACAGCGCGATTCGTAAGACCGGATGCAAAAACCGTTATCAGGCTATCGCTCGCAACGTCGCGGCAGGACGATTGAACCCAGACCTGCAACGCCTCAACGTGACACGCTTCTTACAACTGTAACCGCACGATATTCTGCAAGCACAACGGGGAGCCTTAGCTCCCCGTTGTGCTTACCAGACAGCGTCTAGCACTCAACCTGCACCCCCAACTCAACCACGCGGTTAGCCGGGATATGGAAGAAATCGTTGGCCCGAAGGGAGTTCTTGCTCAACAAAATGAATAATTTGACCCGTAACATGGCGAGGAAAGAGCGACGCTGCGGGATCAAGGTCTCACGAGACAGAAAGAACGAGGTCCCCATCAGATTGAACATCATCCCCTTTTGCGCGCAACGGCGGAACACCTCTTCGACATCCGGTGTCTCATGGAAGCCATACGTAGCCGAAATGCGCCAGAAGGTATCTGATAACTGCTCAATCTCGACATGTTTATCCGGCTCGACATAGGGCACATCCTTGGTCCGGAACCCCATGATGACCACTCGTTCATGCAACACCTTGTTGTGTTTCAGGTTATGCAACAAGGCATGGGGAACACCGTTCTGGGTGCGCGCCATATAGATCGCCGTGCCCGGCACTCTGGCCGGCTTATCCTTGTTCAACGACAGGATAAAGGCATCCAACGGCATGCTCATGCGAGAGAGTTGGCGGAACAGCAAGAAGCGCTCCCACTTCCAGGTCGCCATTACCATGAACATCAGGCTGCCCAAGGCCAGTGGTAACCAGCCGCCAGCAAACAGCTTGAGCACGTTGGCCGCAAAAAATGGAATATCCACCGCCAGCAGACAACACATCAGGATGCGTAACAAGGTTGGCGGCCAGTCCCAGTTGTAGCGAGCAACCGAGCAGGCCAGCAGCGTGGTGATGACCATGGTGCCGGTAACAGCAATGCCGTATGCAGCCGCCAGATTGCTTGACTCACGGAAGATCATCACCACCACCAGCACGGCAATGAACAGCATCCAGTTAATAAACGGCAGATAAATTTGGCCAGCTTCGCTTTCTGAAGTGTGCTTGATGGTCATCCCTGGCAGGTAACCCAGACGCACTGCCTGCCGGGTCAGCGAGAACACCCCGGAAATTACCGCCTGTGATGCGATCACGGTCGCCAGGGTTGCCAACAGCACCAGCGGCATCAGCGCCCAACCCGGCGCCATCAGAAAGAACGGATTACTGACCGTGGTCGGGTCTTGCAGCAGTAACGCGCCTTGCCCGAAGTAGTTAAGCAGCAAGGCCGGCAGCACAATGATAAACCAGGCCAAACGGATCGGCTTGCGCCCGAAGTGACCCATATCGGCATACAGCGCCTCCACCCCGGTGATGGCCAGCACCACAGACCCCAAGGCGACAAACGCCACCCAGTGGTGTTCGGCAAAGAAGTGCAGCCCCCACATCGGGTTCATCGCGGCCAGAATCCCGGGATGGCGCAGAATCGACAACAGACCACAGACCCCTAGCACCAGGAACCAGACCAGCATAATCGGACCAAAGAACCCACCAACCTTGGCGGTACCATGCTTCTGAATAAAGAACAGCAAGGTCAACACAGCAATCGCCATCGGCAAGATATAGGGCGAGAGTTGCGGCGTCACCACCTGCAACCCCTCCAGTGCCGACAGTACCGACATCGCCGGCGTGATCACGACTTCACCATAGAAGAAGCCGCCGCCAATCAAGCCGAGGATCAGCAATAAGGTGGTCCGACCCGGTGGGGTATTACGACCGGCCAGCGACATCAGCGTCAGAATCCCGCCCTCGCCGCGGTTATCCGCACGCAGGACGAAGCACAGATATTTGAGCGAGACGACCAGGATCAGTGACCAAAAAATCAGCGACAGAAAGCCAAAGATGACCGGCTGCGAAGGCGCCAGACCGATATGCGGCGAAAAACACTCCTTAAAGGTGTAAAGCGGGCTAGTACCGATATCGCCATAAACGACACCGATAGCGGCCAGCGTCACCGCCGGCAAATTCTGTTTGTTATGCGCATCCATCGTTATTCAAACTTCATCCAGGACAAAAAAGTGACCTTATTTACGGTCATCATAAGGTTGCTCCGCCTCCAGTTGCTCTAGATAGTCATGCACCCGGAAACGGTTATTTTTTGAGGAGTGCGCCGCACGAGACTCTGCCGCCCCAGGCGTGACGGCACGTTCGGCCCGTTTATTGGTCGACGGCTGGACACGGGGCTGCGCGCTACCAAACAGGGCTCGGCTCACCTGGCGAAGGGTCAGTAACACCACCAGTACAGTCACTGCAAAGACAAAGGTAAACAGTCGCGTGGCATCCCGACTGCTATCTTCAATGACTTGGGTATAGCCGGCTTGATCCAGCCAGCTCTGGACATCGCGCTGCCCGAGGATACGCGTCAGAAACAAGGCATCCGCACAGCACATGGCGATCACGCCCCAACGGAACAGTCGCGGCCAGACCACCATGATCACGCCGGCCACCAGCAGGATGACACCGCCGCCAATAAAAAAGGTATCTACAAACTCACGCACAGGCGCCGCGCTGGCCAGACAAGGCCAAGTCAAGGCGGCAGCAATCGTCATCCGGCTTGCAGTCGTCATTTGATGGTCCATCAACATTTGATCAGGAGGAGCCGGCACCACACCGGCTGGGTTATGTGCGGCAGTATACCGACAAACCTCAATCCGAGCGCGGAATTTCCTCTAGGCTGAGGCCCGGTTTATTTTTCTTCGCGACCATCCCGAGACATTCGATTAAGCGGGTCAATATCCCCGGCTCGCCGCCCGGGTATCTGTCGTCGATCATCCTTTTCCGGCTCCCAGCGGACATCCTGCCGCCGATCTGATGTGACTCGGCGAGGATGACGACGACGCTCTTTACCTTGATAGTCCCCCATGACACACCTCCTTCTGCGGCCCTATATCAAGCATAGTCCAGCGGCTGTGCGCTGCGTATCAAAGCGGTGGGTCGTCTTGCCACGGTGTGCTACCCTCTGCGCAACATTGAACCTGCTGCGGAGCAATCATGATTTACTGGAATGCCGACCCTATCCTGCTACAACTCGGCCCCCTTGCCATTCACTGGTACGGCGTGCTGTTTGCGGGCGGATTTCTGCTGGGCTACCAGATCATCCAGTGGATTTACCGTCGTGAGGGGTATCCGACTGACCAACTGGATAAGCTGCTGACCTATATCTTTGTCGGCACAGTGGTCGGTGCACGCCTCGCACATGTGGTGTTTTACGAGCCGGACTACTACTTCAGCCAGCCGCTGGAAATTCTCAAGATCTGGAAGGGGGGGCTGGCCAGCCATGGCGGAGCCTTTGGCGTCTTGATGGCGATTCTGTTGTTCGTTCGCCAACATCCGCAAACCGGTACCCTGTGGCTAATGGATCGCCTGGCGATCCCGACCGCGCTCACCGGCTGTTTTATCCGACTCGGTAACTTCATGAACTCGGAAATCGTCGGTCTACCGACCGGGGGGAACTGGGGGGTGGTGTTCGAGCGGATCGACGCGCTGCCGCGCCACCCGGTTCAACTCTACGAATCGCTGTGTTATTTCGTGATTTTCGTGTTGTTGCTGCAACTCTATCGCCGCCAGGGGATGCAACGGCCCGGTTTCGGTTTCGGTCTGTTTATGATCCTGGTGTTCGGCTGTCGCCTGGTGCTCGAGTTCTTCAAGACACCACAAGCCGATTACGAAGCCGGCAATCTGATCACTGTCGGTCAGTGGTTGAGCGTGCCTTTTATCCTGTTGGGCCTGTTTTGTGTCTGGCGCAGTCGCCGCCATTAATCACCCCCCTGATAACAAGAAGGCGCCCTATGGCGCCTTTTTTCGTTATGGGTCACTGATCGATCATCAGTCAAGTCGATACTGGTAGGCACGCGTCAACGCATACAGCACCGGAATCACCAGCAGGGTTAGCAGGGTGGATGACAGCATGCCGCCGACCATGGGTGCAGCAATGCGGCGCATCACCTCCGAACCGGTACCTGTGCCCCACATGATCGGTAGCAGACCGGCCATCACGGTCACGACCGTCATCATCTTTGGCCGCACGCG
>JAYROM010000201.1:0-2243 GCA_041911695.1 Aeromonadaceae bacterium | reverse complement strand
TGTCGGGCTCATGCCTTCCGGTATCAAGTGTGACCATGCCGATGCAGGGGCCGCCGCCCACTTACCCGGTGACACTCGGTAGCGCGGCGTGATGATGAGCTTATCCTCGGTCATGTGAGGCGTGACCACAGCGCCACAGGCGGCGGCAATGTCACCGATGATCGCCATCGGAGTGACAGCAACCCAACTGGCTGACTGTGCGGCCAGCGTCCACTCCGGCGTCTGTACCCACTCAGCGACCGCCGTCCGCTGCAGGCTAAACCCGAGCGGCTGCAGCAATTGCTCCACCAACTGCCACGCACCAACCGCAGATGGTAGCGTGACTGTCAGCTTGTCGGACTGATCGCCGTCCAGCAACATGCTGCGCGATTGGGCCTGGAAGCTGTAGGTCTCAGAGGCCAGTGAGGCGGTCTTGCGGTAGCTCTTGATGGCAAACAACCAGGTGTGGCCATTCATCTGCAGCTCGATATGGCACGGGCCATCAGCCCCTGGTCGCAGATAGTTCACCGACGTTCGGCCGTGCAGTTCGCCGGTCATTTCCCAGGCGTATCCCTCGATGAGCAGACTGATCTTGATGTTGTCCGGGGCGATGGCGACTCGCTCATCCCCCACGATGGCAAAACACTGAATTGAGTTCATGACGTGGTACGGTGCCTCCATAGGGGCCGGTGGTGGATCGAGTTGGCCGAGCTGGCCGCCGGAGTCATCACCCCAGCTTGGATAACCGCCGTGGGAGTACCAGGAACCAGCGCCCCAACGGCCACGGTTCACGCCGTCGCGCTCGGCCAGCTGGCCCAGAGGGGCGATATGTGGCGCACTGTTGCGCGGATAGATAGACCGTGGGGTTGTGTCGTGATTGAAGCTGAATTCAACGCGGGCGGCCTCTGGCGCTGCATAGCCATCAGCAAACTGAATGCCCTGCCCAACGACTGGCAACTGATGCAGGGGCGGTGTCAGGTCGTAGCGCGGGTCAAATGGCCGATCGCGAACGTTCACCGTCCAGCTGGCGTCGAGTCCTCGCCGATCCCGAGCCAGCAGGATCTGCAGCTGCTCGCGGCCTGCGATGGCCGGGACAATGCTGACGGCCGTCCAGCGGACCGACAGCCTACCGTCGCGCTGTGCGCTGGCCGACCAGCCAGCTACCTCGGGCAATTGCAGAACCACCCCGGCCAGCTGCAGTTGCTCCCCCTGCCGCAGATCGGCTTTGGTCGCAGCCATCCACCGGCTGGCACCGGCCGCACCATGCGGGGCAGCCAACTGCAGTTGCTCACCGCGCCGCACATCCCGCTCGGCCAGACCGGTCATGCCAACGCTGCCGACTGCGGCCCGCTCACCAGCCGGCACCCAGGCCGCCAGCGCCCGGCGGCGCAGACGCGGTGCCTCCGGCGGCACCAGCGGGCCATCCATCAGCATGGTGCCAGACAATCCCGGCAGGGCATGCAACCGAGTAGGGCGCCGGGTGACCGCAAAATCGACGGCGCTGGCCGCCGGAACCGAATAGGCCATCAGTGCTCCTCAACAATCGGCTGGATCAGGCCATGCACCTGGGCCGGGATGTACTGGCGCGCCCGGAACGTCGCCGAGCCGATGATGGCGGTAACACCTTCGCCCGCCCACCAATCTGGCTCATCGGTTGGCCCGGTCCCGCCGGAGACGCACTCATACTGCCAGCCATTCCAAGTTCGCGGATGAACGACGGCACCCTGCTGGTAGGTGGTATCAGGCGCCCACTCGGCACCGAGATCATCCAGCAGCATGGCCAGCACGGACCCAGTGTAGCTTTGCCAGCTGATGTCAAATGACCCAGTGGTTGCATCAGGAACCGCCGAAGCCAGCACTGCAGCGCCTTCGGTCTGCGCCGATACCACCACAATGTCCCGTTGCGCTGGGCTGCCATCAACGCGAACCTTGCCCATGATCCGGCCGACATAGACCTTATCAATCCAATCTGGAACATCAGAGCTTGCCAAGTTCCATGCTATGGCGACATACGGACTAGCTCCGACATCACTATCACACTGAATAGCTAAGGCTGGTGTTAGATAGGGGCCACTCATGCTGGTTCACCTGTGACGATATTTACCGCCTGTGGAACAACTAGGTGACTTGCTGGAGCATATATCGGGGTGGCAGTAAATATTGCGGCACCAGAAACCAGTGCGCCAGACGTTGGCCATACTGCTGGAGCAGTGGTGGATGCTATACCAGCTGTCGTGCAAATATATACATACCCATTGGGTGTT
>JAYROM010000200.1:0-9110 GCA_041911695.1 Aeromonadaceae bacterium | reverse complement strand
TGGTGGGGTTGGCGGTGCGCCCTGGCCGGATGCCGCATATCTTGACGAAAAACCTGCGTTTTTTGCGCAATATGCCAGCACAGCTACCGCGGGGGTGGCAGGGAGGTGATAAACTATCGCCCCGTTTGCGGAGGCGCTGCCATGATGCTCACCCTGGAGCGACAAATGCTGCATTTACAGCAGGTGTCGCGCTCGTTTGCCCTGACCATTCCCCTGTTACCGGCCACGCTGGCGGACTGGGTGGGGCATGCCTACCTGTTGTGCCGGATTGTCGACACCATCGAGGATGATGCGCAGATGGACTGCGCCAGCAAGCAGACGCATCTGCAGCGCTGGGTCGAGGTGTTGACCGACCCCGCCACGGCGGCGGGCTGGACCGATCAACTGCTGGCGCTACTCGGGCCGCAGACCCCGGCTGCCGAACGGGCGCTGGTGGCCGATATCCCGGCGGTGTTGGCGCGTTTTGCCAGTTATCCGCCCGCGGTGCAGCAGGTATTGCGCCGTGGTGTCACCATCATGAGCCAGGGCATGGCCGCCCAACAGCTGGCCAGCGCGCCGCAGACCCAACACGACCTTGATAGGTACTGCTATGCGGTGGCCGGGGTGGTCGGCGAGCTGCTGACCGAGCTGTTCTGCCTGTATTGTCCGGCGCTGGTTGCCCGCCGTGACCAGCTGTTTCCGCTGGCGGTGGCGTTTGGTGAAGGGTTGCAACTGACCAATATTCTGAAAGATATCGGCGAGGATGCCGCGCGCGGGGTGTGCTGGTTGCCTGCCGAGGCGCTGCAGGCGGCCGGTCTGGAGGCCGCCAGTCTGGCCCACGCGACTGCCTCGTGTCGCGCCGAGCTGCTGACGCCGTTGCTTGGTATCACGCATGGCTATCTGCGCGCCGCCTTGTCGTTCACCCTGCTGCTGCCGGCCCGCGAGCAGGGGATGCGCCAGTTCTGTCTGCTGGCGATTGCGCTGGCACTGCCCACGCTGGATAACATCCGCCGTCAGCCCGGCTTTCGCAGTGGCCAGGCGGTCAAGGTATCGCGTCGCCAGGTCAAGGCCATCGTCATCGCCTGTCGGCTGGCCGGCCGCTCCGATACCCTGCTGCGCGCCGGGTTTGCCTGGCTGGGCCGTCATCTGCCGACCGCCGAGGTAGATTGCGCGCATCTGTGGCAGCGGGTGTCGCGCTGGGAGTCGCTGCCATCATGATGCAGGATGACCGTATTCTGCTGCGCATCCGCAAGAGCCAGTTGGCTTATCTGTATGCCGCTGGGCGCTATGCGCTGCCGGCGTTGCTGATGATTGCGCTGTTTGCCGCCTGGACCACGGCTGGATTTGTCTCCCCCGCGCTGTGGCAGGCCTGGGGGTTGAGCATGCTCGCTGTGCTGGCCTGCCGGACCCTGCATCTGGTATGGCGCCAACGCCGGCGTAGCGGTATCGGTGTGCGTCAGCTGGAGCATGAGTATTTTATCGGTGCCACCTGCAGTGCCATCGTCTGGTGTCTGGGGTTGCTGTTTTTCATGCACTCATTGCCGGATGCTGAACGGCTACTGCTGGTACTGCTTAGCTGCATGTATCTGGCGGCGAGCGGCATCCTGCTGATGAACAATGTGCGCTGTTTTTATGGGACTGCGGTGCCCATCTGCCTGGTCACCGAGTTGGAGCTGCTTAGCGAGGCATCGGGTATCCGCAATATCCTGATGGCGGTGGTGCTGTTCTGTCTGCTGTTTGCCATGTTGGTGCGTCGCCATGTGCTGCGCTGGCAGGAGGCCGACCTGTATCACCGTTATGCGCATGCCGATATGGCGCGCCGCTTGCGCCGCACCAGTGATGCACTGCGCCTGATTTCACAACAGGATGGCCTGACGGGTCTTGCCAACCGCGCCTGCTTTGATACCCAGCTCGAGCTGGCCTGGGGACGCTGCAGTCGCGCCGTCTCGCCACTGTCGTTGCTGTTGCTCGATGTCGACTATTTCAAACAGTACAACGATACCTATGGCCATCAGCAGGGAGATATCTGTCTGCAACAGTTAGCGCAGATCTTGCGCCAGGTGCTGCAGCGCGAATCGGATCTGGCGGCGCGCTACGGCGGTGAGGAGTTCGTATTGTTGCTGCCGTTTACCAGTCAGGCGGGGGCTTGGCAGTTGGCACAACGCATCCGTCAGGCGTTGGCCGAGCAGGCGATCCCGCATCAAGGTTCGGCCATCGATCCGTGGGTCACCTGCAGTATTGGCCTGGTGACCCTGGTGCCGGATGGCAAGCTGGCGGCCGGGGAACTGGTGGCATTCGCCGACGAGGCCTTGTATCGTGCCAAAAACAGCGGCCGCAACCAGGTGGTGGTCGCCGGGACTCAAACAGGAGAAGTGAAGTATGCAGTGTCACCGCATTGAAGAGTTGCTCGAATTGTTACAGCAGGAGTGGCTGGCGGATCAGGATCTGAGCCTGATGGCCTTTCTCGGCAAGGTGGCCAGTGAAGCCGGCTTTAGCGGCCCGTTGAGTGACATCGGTGATGAGGCGCTGATCTATCAGCTGAAGATGCGTAGCAAGCCGGCGGACGAGATGATCCCAGGGCTGGCCAAGGATGCGGTCGATGACTTCAAGACCGCGCTGCTGCGTGCCCGCGGCATTATCAAGGATTAATCCCCGTGACCACGCCCCGCTTTGACTTTCATGCGCTGAGCCCGGATCTGATCCTCGATGCGTTGGCCGAGCTCGGGTTGACCGTCGACTCAGGGTTGACCGCGCTCAACAGCTATGAGAACCGGGTCTACCAGTTCCGACTGGAGGATGGACAGCGCGCCGTGGTCAAGTTCTACCGCCCCGAGCGTTGGAATGCGACCCAGATCCAGGCCGAGCACGATCTGGCGTTTCATCTGGCCGAGGAGGAGGTAGCGGTGGCGACACCGTGGCGGATCAACGGCCGCAGCCTGCATCAGCATGCCGGCTATCTGTTCGCGGTGTGGCCGAGTCTGGGCGGGCGGGCACTGGAGGTCGATAACCTCGACCAGTTGGCGGCGGTGGGTCATCAACTCGGTGCCTGGCATGCGCGGGTGGCCGGCTACGCGCTGCCAGTGCGTGGCGGCTTCCGTCCGGCTGAACGCCTGCAACCGGCGTTGCAGCGCTTGCTGACTACCGCCCCCTGGCCGCAGGCGCTGGATGGCGAGATGCGCCAGACCCTGGCCTCCCTGGGCGAGGCGCTACAGGCGCCCCTGTCGCAACCCTGGCATGCGCTGGCGCTGCATGGCGATTGCCATCCCGGCAACCTGTTGTGGCGCGATGGCCCGCTACTGGTCGATCTGGATGACTGCTGCATGGGGCCGGCGATTCAGGATTTGTGGATGCTGCTCTCCGGTGACCACGACGAACAGCGTCTGCAGCTCGACACCCTGCTCGAGGGTTACGAAACCTTCTGCGACTTCGATCGCCGCCAGCTGGCGCTGATTGAACCGCTGCGGGCACTACGCATGGTCAGCTGGCTGGCCTGGATCCAGCAGCGCTGGACTGACCCGGCCTTCCCGCGTGCCTTTCCCTGGTTTGACAGCGACAGTTTCTGGCTGCAACAGATTCAATTGCTACAGGGGCAACGTCGTCAGCTCGACATGCCGGCCCTGTCATTGACGCCTTGGGGCTGAGCGCTATAGTCTGTCGCCTTCGTCCATGTCCGCGCCGCGTTGGCCGGTCTCCTTTTAGTAGCAGAACAGGAATCACCATGAAGAAAATGATGATGTTGTTGGCGGGTCTTCTGATGACCTCCCTTGTCCACGCCGCGCCGCTGTTCAAGGAAGGCGAGAACTACACCGTAGTTCGCCAGGCCGCCTCGGCCAAGCCGGAAGTGACTGAGTTTTTCTCCTATTTTTGTCCGCACTGCTACCAGTTTGAACCGGTGATCGGTGAGCTGAAGGCGTCGCTGTCCAAGGATGTCACCTTCAAGCGTTCGCCGGTGAAGTTCCTCGGGGGCAAGATGGGGCCGGAAATGCAGCGTGCCTATGCGGTGGCCAAGCTGCTGAACGTTGAAGAGGCGTTCAGCCCGGTGGCGTTCCGCACCCTGCAGGAAGAGCGCAAGCTGCCGCAGAGCCGTGACGACATCAAGGCGATGTTCGAGAAGGCTGGGGCCAAGGCCAGCGACTATGACGGCGCGGTGGACAGCTTTGCGGTGACCGGTGAAGTGGCACAGTATGACCGCAATATGGAAACCCTGGGCATCACCGGCGTACCGTCGACCGTGGTTAACGGCAAGTACCTGATCAAGACCGAATCGCTGAAGAGCTTTGACGAGTACAAGGCGCTGGTACAGTTCCTGCTCGACAAGAAAGACTGAGCCGGTAGCGGCATAGCCGATAACAGCCGATAACAGTCAATATTGACGGGGAGCCACGGCTCCCCGTTTTCATTGCGTGGTTGCAGTGTAGAAGAGGGGGCGCATCCGATGCCGAAGATCCTGGTCAGTGGCTGCCTGCTCGGTCAGGCGGTGCGTTACGACGGCGCCAGCAAACCGCTGCCGTTCGCCGAATTGTTGGCCTGGCAACAAGCCGGGTGGGTGGTTCCCTGTTGCCCCGAGGTAGCGGGGGGCTTGCCGGTACCGCGACCACCGGCGGAGTGCCAGCCGGATGGTCGCATCCTGACCGTGCATGGCGAGGAGGTCACTGCGGCGTTTGCCCGCGGCGCTGAACAGGCGCTGGCGCCATGCCGGCAGCACGATATCCGTATTGCCCTGCTCAAGGAGGGCAGTCCGTCGTGCGGTAGCGGGGTGATTTACGATGGCCATTTTGCCGGACGGCGCATACCGGGCGAGGGGATGACCACCCGCCTGCTGCGCGCAGCGGGCATTGCGGTCTACTCCGAAGCGCGCTGGCCTCAGTTGCTGGTGGCCTGGCAGGCGTTGTGTGCCGCAGAACGCCGCTAACGCGGGCGGCAGAGAACAGAACGGGTAGCGCGCGGGCTACCCGTTATCCGGTGATGGGTCGGCCGCGCGACTAATCGTTGACGACGGCGGCGGGGGCCATCTCGCCACGCATTGCCGCCAGATGCTGGTCTTTTTCCTGCCACACCCCATTCAGCCACAGCTGGAACTGGCGTTTGAACTGCTTGTCGTTGACGTAGTCACCGCGCAGGTCCGGGGTGATGGCAATCTCCTCGATACGCACGCGGATGCGGCGCATCCGGCCGCAGAGCAGATCGCGGAACGGCTCGACCGGGCTGTCCGGATAATCCAGCGTGACATTGATGATCTTCTCGAACTGCTCGCCCATCCCGGCCAGTGCCAGCGACAGGCCGGCGGCCTTGGGTTGCATCAGATGCTGATACGGCGAGCGCGCCTCGCGGGCCTTCTCCGCAGTAAACCGGGTGCCCTCGACAAAGTTGATCACCGTGGTCGGCGCATCGCTAAAGCGCGCGCAGGCCTTGCGGGTGGTCTCGACATCCTTGCCGCGCAGCTCCGGGTGTTTGAGCAGATAGTGGCGGTCATAGCGGCGCATGAACGGCATATCCAGCCCCCAGCAGGCCAGGCCGACAAATGGCACGTACAGCAGCTCATACTTGAGGAAGAACTTGGGCGACGGCAGTCGGCGGCGGAACAGATCGCCGAGGATGACGATATCGGTCCAGCTGACATGGTTGCAGACGATCAGGTGCCAGCCATGTGGGTTGAGGGTGGTCAGATCGGTGATCTCCCACTCCACGCGGTTGGCCAGTCGTAGTATCCAGGCATTGCCGACCAACCAGCCCTGCATGAAGCAGTTATTAAGGCGGGTCAGTGCGCGGCGTAGCGGCGGTATCGGCAGCGCCAGCTTGAACAGCGACACGGTAAAAATCAGCAGCGAGACAATCGCCGTGTTGAGCACGGTCATGACAACGCTTACAAAAGCCACCAGGGGCGCAGGAAGAAAGGACAGCATAAGTTTCTGTTCTGCACTCAGGACGATTCCCGGCTCAGCCACGTCTGCAACTGATGATCTTTGGCACGCCACCGATCATTCAGCCACTGCTGGAAGCTGTGCTGGAACGACGCATTGTTGAAGTAGTCACCCTTCAGCTCCTCGCCAATGGGCAGTATGTCGACGTGAACGCGGATATCGCGCACCTTGCCGCACAAGAAATCCCAGAAGCTGGGGGCGCCTTGTGGATAGCAGATGGTGACGTCAAGCAACCGGTGCAGCTGATCGCCCATGGCCCCGAGGGTAAAGGCGATGCCGCCGGCGCGCGGTTTCAGCAAATGGCTGAATGGCGAGCCTTGGTTGCGGTGTTTGGCCGCGGTGTAGCGCGTGCCTTCGACAAAGTTCATGATGCTGACCGGCATGTCGCGAAACTTCGCGCAGGCCCGGCGGGTGGTCTCGATGTCCTGACCGCGCAGATGCGGATGACGCTGCAGAACCCGCGCTGAATAGCGACGCATGAACGGAAAGTCGAGTGCCCACCAGGCGAGCCCCAGCAGGGGCACCCAGATCAGCTCTTTCTTCAAAAAAAACTTGAGGAACGGGATGCGGTGGTTAAGCACGCGCTGCAGTACCAGGATGTCGACCCAGGACTGATGATTCGCGATCACCATATACCATTCTTTCTGCGACAGTTTGTCCACTCCGACCACCTGCACGCGCCCCAGGCGCAACCCGTGCTGGATCAGGTTATTGACACTGATCCAGCCACTGGCACACCAGTCCAGCCAGCGGCTGCACCAGCGCCGTGAGGCCGGCCAGGCGGGCAGTTTGGTGATCGCCAGGCAGCAGATCGGCACGAACCAGAACAGGGTATTGCTGAGCATCAGCAACAAGCTGGTCACGCCACGCAGGGTCTGGCTAAAACATCTCGGCATGGAAGGTCGGGCCACCGGCTAAAAAAAGTGCGCGCATGATAGCAGGGCCGAACGCGCTGAGCCATGATCCGGCTTAGACGCCGGGACGTTGCAGGCGCTGTAGCAGGCGATCCATGGCCCGATAGAGCAGCGCCTCGGCCAGATGCGGGCGCTGAATTTGCGGCGCCTCGGCCATATCCGCCAGGGTGCGCGCCACGCGCAGGATCTTGTGCCAGGCCCGCAACGACAGGCCCAACCGGGTGATTGCCTCTTCCAGAAATTGCGCATCACGCTGGCCGAGTGCGCATACCTGCTCGATTTCGCGGCTGCTGAGGGCGGCATTCAGCTTACCACTGCGCGCCAGTTGGCGGTCACGGGTGCGTTGCACGCGGGCGGCGACCACCGCACTCGGCTCGCCGCGCGCCGGTGTCGTCGACAGACTGCCGGGCGGCAGCAACGGGATCTCCACTGTCAAATCAAAGCGGTCAAGAAACGGGCCGGACAACCGGCTCAGATAGCGCTGGATCTGCTCATTCGAGGCGCGCTGATGCGGGCCGTCACTGTGGCCGCATGGGCTGGGGTTCATGGCGCCAATCAGCTGAAAGCCGGCAGGGAATTCGACCTTGCGTGCGGCGCGCGAGATGGTGATTTGCCCGGTCTCCAGCGGCTCGCGCAGGGAGTCGAGCACTTTGCGCTCGAACTCTGGCAACTCGTCGAGAAACAGCAGGCCATGGTGGGCGAGCGAGATTTCACCGGGTTTGGGGTGCGAGCCGCCGCCGACCAGGGCCACCGTCGAGGCGCTGTGGTGCGGGGCACGGAATGGCCGTTGATACCAGCGTGCCCAGTCGCGCTGCTGACCGCTGATCGAATGGATGGCGGCGGAGGCTTGGGCCTCCTCCTGGCTGAGCGGCGGCAAGATGCCGGGCAGCCGGCTCGCCAACATGCTTTTGCCAGTTCCGGGTGGGCCAAGCAACAACAGATGGTGCTGGCCGCTGGCGGCGATCTCCAGCGCCCGTTTGCCGGTCTGCTGGCCGATCACATCCTGCAGATCCGGCCCGTCGGTTGATAGGCTCAGGTCGGCGGGCGGGGTGGCGCGCGGCAGGGTTGTCTGTCCGAGCAGCCAGGCGGTCAGGGTAAGCAGATGGTCGCAGGTATAGACTTCGGCGCCGTCGATCAGCCCGCCCTCGCTGGCGTTATCGGCGGGGAGGAGCAGGCGGCGGCCGGCAGTGCGCGCGGCGAGTACCGCTGGCAGGGCGCCGATCACCCCGCGTAGCTCGCCACCTAAGGCCAGCTCGCCCAGAAACTCGCAACCCTCCAGCGCCTCGGCCGGGATCTGGCGCGAGGCGGCCAGAATGCCGAGGGCGATGGCGACATCGAAGCGGCCCCCCTCTTTGGGCAGATCGGCCGGTGCCAGATTGACGGTGATACGTGCCGCCGGAAAGGTGAACTGGCCGGTGAGCAGGGCACTGCGCACCCGCTCGCGCGCCTCTTTGACCGAGGCTTCCGGCAGGCCGACGATGGAAAAGGCGGGCAGACCGTTGGTGATATGCACCTCGACCCGGATGAGCGGTGCATCGATACCCAGACAGGCCCGGCTGAAAACGACAGCTAATGACATGAAACATCCTCTTTGCAGTGTTTCACTCTGGCGGTTGTGCGAGTTGTAGAGTTTAATGCCGAAAATCAGCCTGTCAGCTGACGGATTTTGGCGCTTTGTCACGCAAAATAGGTTTGCAATCAAAAAACAGGCGTGCTAGTTGTAGAGCACGCGGCCGCCAGAGCGGCCAATTTTGAACCCGATTCTTCGGATTGCCATGACGCAACTAACTGTGATTATCAGCATTATTATCGTCGGCCTGGTGGTGGTGATTATTCCGCCACCCGGGGCGCGGTTCGCTGGTGCACGATGACGCATGACATCCACACGGCAGACACAACCCCCGCGGCTCACACCCCGGGGGTTTTTTTTCAGCCATCGATCGGACCCGATAGCAGGAAGTGGTTATGAATGGAGCTCAGTACATTGTCAGTGCCCTGCACCAGCAGGGGGTGACGCAGGTGTTTGGTTATCCGGGCGGGGCCATCATGCCGGTCTACGACGCACTGTATGACGGCGGTATTCCGCATCAGCTGTGCCGGCACGAACAGGGCGCCGCCATGGCCGCCATCGGTTACGCACGCAGCAGCGGCCAGGTCGGGGTGTGTATCGCCACCTCCGGCCCGGGGGCGACCAATCTGGTCACTGGCCTGGCCGACGCGCTGCTCGACTCGGTGCCGGTGGTGGCGATCACCGGCCAGGTGGCCAGCAACCTGATTGGTACTGATGCGTTCCAGG
>JAYROM010000199.1:0-7399 GCA_041911695.1 Aeromonadaceae bacterium | reverse complement strand
TTGGCCAACCCGGCCCCGCTCGGCCTGATGGGCTTCGGTATGACCACTGTGCTGCTCAACCTGCACAATGCCGGTTTCTTCCCTCTGAACACCATGATCCTGGCCATGGGCCTGGCTTACGGTGGTCTGGCCCAGGTTGTAGCGGGCATTCTTGAATACCGCAAGGGTAACACCTTCGGTGTGACCGCTTTCACCTCTTACGGTTTCTTCTGGATCAGCCTGGTGCTGCTTATCCTGATGCCGAAGTGGGGTTGGGGTGACGCCGCCACCGCACCGGCAATGGGTAGCTACCTGCTGATGTGGGGTATCTTCACCCTGTTCATGTTCTTCGGCACGCTGAAGGGCCCGAAGGCGCTGCAGGTGGTATTCGGTTCGCTGGTGATCCTGTTCTTCCTGCTGGCCGCCCACACCTTCCTGGGTAGCGAAAGCTTGGGCACCCTGGCCGGTTTTGAAGGTATCTTCTGTGGCGCCTCAGCGATCTACTTGGCGATGGCTGAAGTCCTGAACGAAAAGTACGGCCGTGCCGTGCTGCCGATCGGCGAACACGCCTGACAGGTGTCGGACGAAAACCAAAACCGGAGCCAATGTGCTCCGGTTTTTTTTATTCCTTCAGTATAACGTGCTGACGAACTCGGCTTTTCATGAACAAAAGCCCAAATCTGGCGAATAAATTGTAAGGCGCCTTGGGCTTGTCGGTTCCGCGCGCTATCATACTGCGTCTTTACGTTTCTTTGCACTTATCGGTCGAAGGACGTTGCAGACCCATCAGCCGCACTGGCAGATGCACAACCGCACTTTGGCGGACATGCGAAGACACGCACGGGTGAATAACCACAAGAACTAAAAAAGAATGACTGGCCGGGGATTCCCGGCTTCTTTTTTTGTGCAGCCTGTGTATTCCTCTTTATTGATATTCTGCGTTTTACCCCAAACGTTTGCTGTTTCGCCCCCCCCCCTCTTGCCAACGATAACCGGCCACCCCCTGTTTCGACCTACCCATTTTCGTTCAAATATCACTCAACGCAAACGTAAGTATTTACCTGCGATAAAAAATGATCTTCGTCACACTAAATTCACAATAACCCATGTTTTCTTACATTTTATTTACAATTTTTATTGTAACTGGTCGGAGGGCCTGTCGCGTTCTCATGCTCATGTCGTGCCTTGCATGCCCGTGATGCGTCCGCGAATAAACAAGGAGCACGTTCATGAAACACCCTGGAATTGTCAGTCTTGTGACCTTGGCCGTGAGTGCCGCATTAAGCGGCTGTGGTGGTGGCGGCGGTGGAGATAAAGCGGTCACATCAATGACAGCGACAGCCATTGATGGCTATCTGCAAAATGCACTGGTCTGGCTCGACGTCAACGGCGACGGCCTGCCTGATACCACGAATGAACCAAACGCCCGTACCGGCACCGACGGCAAGGCGACACTGGATGTCAGTGCCGTGACCAATCCTGGCCAATATCGGCTGCTGGTCAAGGCGATTGCCAATGAGACCGTGGATCTGGAGCGCGGTACAGTAACGCGTGACTACACCATGTCCGCACCGGCCGGCGTATCGGTCGTCACTCCGCTCTCGACCCTGGTCGACCTGAAAATGCAGCAAGATCCGAGCCTCACCCGCGCCGCAGCCACCAGCGCGGTGGCGAGCGATCTGGGGGTGGATAACGTCGGGCTGCTGGGTGATTTTATTGCCAGCAACCAGACCACCTTGCAGGTGTATGCGGTCAACCTGACCGATACCCTGCCGGAAACCCTGCCGGATGACCCGACAGCCCTGATTGAAAAGACCACCGCTGTCGGGCAGGCCCTGCAGGCCTATTTGTCCGAACATCCGCTAGATGACACTACCGATCCAGATACCATCAACGTCACGACAGATAGCCAAGGCAACGCCGTCACCATTGTCGACCGCGACCGTGACGGCGTCGCCGATAGCGAAGATGCCTTCCCAGATAACGCCAAGGAGTGGGCGGATACCGACGGTGACAAGGTCGGTGACAACAGTGATGCCTTCCCCACCGATGCGACGGAGTCGGTCGATACCGATGGCGATAAGGTCGGCGATAACAGTGATGCCTTCCCGGCAGACGCCAAGGAGTGGGCCGATACCGACGGCGACAAGGTCGGCGACAACAGTGATACCTTCCCCACCGATGCAACAGAGTGGGTGGATACCGATGGCGATAAGGTCGGCGATAACAAGGATCAGTTGCCAAACGATCCGTTACGCTGGAGAGCCGACGAGATCACCGTCACCGACAAGATCCATGATGAAATCGAACCGTTTACCAAAGAGGTACTGCATCTGCACTTGGTGGAAACCAAAACCAAGAGCAGGTTCATTGATGGGCACAAGACGGTGCATGTCGAAGGCACCAACACCTACTGGACCGGTGATGCCGCCACCGGCAGTGCCGAACAGCTTAATGGTGCCCCCTTGGTCTATAGCCAGTACACCACAGACAAGACCGTCCTCGCGGATAACACCTATACCCGCACCTCGCACTGGAAAAAGGACGTCAACAAGGATGGCGTATTCAACTACCACGGCCAGGATCTGCAGATAGGTACCGAAACCGACACGGCGTCGGACTACTGGGAATATATGGATGAAGATTCGGGTACCGCCGAGGTCGGCAGCCCGGTCAATGCCGGTCGTTACTATGACGGCAGTGACTTAGCCGCCATGGTCAAAGCCGGAGATCTGTCGACCGTTGATTTGGTGCAACACTGGACCGTCACCCTTGAGAATGACGAGCCCATCTATGAACACTTTGAAGAGGTTGCCGCACCGAAAAATGTCGATGCACCGCAGACACCGGTCGCCAGCAACTGGTTTGATATCGTGACCCACCAGCCTGACCCTTCATTGGATCTCAAGGGCTATGCGCAGACCACCACCACCACCACGGACAACGGTTGCAAGACGGTGACCGAGGAGGATGACTGGGATCATGATGACTCAATCAATACGGTGCTCAGCCACGTCACTTGTGACGATGGTTCAACCGTTGATGGGTTTAAAAAACCGATCTGGGCCAGCCCCAAAGATGACCTGTTCGAGGAGTATGCCGATTACAACTGGTATCAGGACTTTGAACGATCTAGTTACTGGTACGAACTCACGGTCAGCCATAGTGTAAAAGATGGTCAGGCGATCACCAAATCCAGTGGCAAACGCTATGTGCTGGATGAGACAAATAATGTGAAATTGACCAACACGGAGAACCCGGACGGTCTACTGTTCCAAGAGTGGACAGGCGAGCACATCGAGGTCTCGCCAACAGAAAGCACCGAGTATGCGACCTGGAAGCACTACCATCTTGATGGTTATCCTTTCACCGCCAACAGCGATGACATCGGTCAGGACGTCAAAATCTACTTCACCGACAGCAACGGGTTTGTCACAGGCCACCGCTTTGCCGAATGGGGTAGCCAGAATGTCACCGACCTGCCCGATAAGATTGCCACCTTGCGTCAGCAAGGGGTGACGGTGGATCAGATCAACGCCTCCAACCTGCCCGGCCTCTCCAACTATGACGGTAAGCTGCTGACCGATAGTTGGCGCTATGCCAGCGATGGGACGCCGCGCACTTGGTACTGGTTGACCAACATGGCATCTATTACCGGTGACAACACTTGGAGCACCTGGAACATAGTGCCAATCCAGCTAGTCAATAATGGACTGGCCGGTGCTGGGCTCAATAACTGGCTGATCAATGAGGCGGCTGGTTCGCTGATTATGTTGCAGCCATTGAGCGATACCCCCTGGGATTGGTACAACGCCTATAACCAGATAAAGATCGGTGCCGACACCGTAGACAGCCTCAACGGCAGCTTTACTACCTGGGCCGGTGATTTCTATTTGAGCCAAACTGCCGCTGAAAATGCCAAGCAGTTCAAATAGACACCTTACTCAAAGCGTCACTAGCCGGGCAACATGCCCGGCTTTTTTATCTCACCTTGCTGCGAACTGGCCTTACAACTTGCGTCCCAGCCGCTTTTCAACTTGGCGTTTTTCCCATTCCGGGCCGAAGAAGTTGAACACCTCCCACACCGACAGCGCGTGCGAGACGATCCCGATGCCCCAGCCCAGTGTCGGCCATTTGGCCCAGTAGTAGTCAGCGCCAGTGAGCCAGTTAATCACCCATAGCAGGGTGATGACACAAACATAGGAGGTCAAATGGGAGTAAAAACCCTTGATATCCCGTACTGCGGCAATCGCCTGCTCCTCTTCCGGGGTGATCTTGGGCGCCGGCTGAGCGGAGGGTTGAGGATCGGCTGACGGGTTGGTCGATGACGATAAGGTTGACGGTTGGCTCATGGTAGTCTCCTCGGGCTGCAATGATGCCAGGGGAACCTCAAACACCGCGGCCAGCGACTTCAATGTATCCAGCCCGGCGCGTTGCCCACGCTCAATGCGCTGGATGGTCCGAATACTCAGACCACTGAACTCAGCCAGTTGCTCTTGCGACCAGCCCCGCTGTAAACGAAGTTTGCGAATGATCATTGATGTTCTCCTGACCTGACAGCCCTCAGCATGCCCGCCTTCATCCGATTTGACCGCGTCAGCGACCTGACAGATGGCCGACATCGCGGTGACAACGCCCTTGTCGCATCATGCAGAGAGCAGCGATCTCTGTCATCAAACGATGACATATTATTCTCGCTATGCCGGGTACGGGTAGTCATCCTGTACATCTGATTTTATAATCGACACACCTGTTACAAGTAGATGCCGCCGATGAACAAACCGACACTAGAAGAAAAACAATCATTTACGGCCAAAGTGCGGGCTCGCAACTATGCCGCCAGCTTACGACTGGAGGGCATGATGCCCTGCAGCATACCGACAACAGCAACCAGCAAAGAAACTTTGCTCAACAAGTACCGGACGAAAGCTGCCTGATGCGCCGCGACAAGTATGGCACCCTGCAGGATCCCTACTGTTACCCCGAGAGTGGCTTACTGATTAATCTGCTCAACATTCAAGACGAGCAGGCACTTGAAGAAGCGGAACGGGAAATCACCTCGCTGTGTGCCAATGAAATCGAGTTTAATCCACCACCCTATAATCTGAACTACTTTGCCAAGATTCATAAAGCCCTGTTCGGGGACCTGTACGCCTGGGCTGGCCAGTTGCGCCAAATTGATATCTCCAAAGGTGATACCCGTTTTTGTTCCTGTCAGCGCATTCACATCGAAGCTGACAAAATATTTTCCAACATTGCTTATGGACAGGCATTTACCTCGTTGTCGCGGCAAGCCTTGGTCAAAGCAGTGGCAGAATGTTATGCCGATTTGAATGTCATCCATCCATTCCGTGAAGGGAATGGCCGTGCGCAACGCATTCTGTTTGAACATATGATTATCAATTGTGGCTACGACATAGATTGGTCCGGTATTGACCAAGACTCGTGGTTACAAGCCAACATCGCTGGCTATTATTGTCACTACCAGGCTATGTATGACATTTTTGAAAAATGCATAGGTAAGACTTTTTAATTATTGACTATTTTAACATTTCGCTGCTCTTCATCCTGTCATTGGGCAGAAAAAACCCCGCCGAAGCGGGGAAACAAACGAGAGAACATGTAAACAACAGACACAGGAAAACTAATGGACCGCCGAGGTATCCACCGCCCGCGAGGGGCGCGGTGCCAGCCAGATAGCAAAGGCGGCCAGCACGAACAACACGGCAATGATCATAAAGATCTTGTTGGTCGCCACCATCACGCTCTGCCCTTGTAGCATCCACTCCATCGAGCCGCGCGCCTGATCCAGCGTCGCCCCGCCCTGCTGCATGGCCTGCGTGGCATGGCCGGTCGAATCGGTCAGCCCGGCCAGTTCAGCCCGCACATAACGGGTCTCGTGCTCCCAGCCAGTGTTGACCATCGAGGTGGCAAACGCGCCGGACAGGGTACGGATAAAGTTCATCAACCCGGCGGCCGAATCCATCTCCCGTGGCAGTACGGCACCGAGCGCAATCCCGGTCAGCGGCACGAAGAACAGCGGCATGCCAATCCCCTGGAAGAACATCGGCATACTGATCTGCCAGAAGGTCATATCCATGTTGGCGTGGCTGCGATACAGGGTCCACAGGCCTAACCACAACACCCCGGCAAACACCATGGGTCGCGGATCGATTTTGGTCGCCAGATTGGCAATCAACGGCGCGAGGAACACCGCCAGCACCCCCATCATCGCGGTCGAATAACCGGCAATGGTCGCGGTGTAGCCCATATAGATCTGCAACCACAGCGGTGTCAGTACCGTGATGCCGAAGAAGGCGCCAAAGCCAAGCGACAGCGTCAACATACTGGTGCGATAGCCCTGATGACGGAACACGCGCAGATCAACCACCGGGTTACGCTCGGTCAGCTCCCAGATCAGGAAGGCGACAAAGCCGATCGCGGCGACAATCGCCAGCACGGTGATGCGAGTCGAGGCGAACCAGTCGTGGACCTTGCCCTCGTCGAGCATGATCTGCAGCGCGGCGACCCAGATGATCAGCAAGCCCAGCCCGATCTTGTCGATCGGCAACTTGCGCACCACCCCTTGGTAGCGCTGCAGCAACTTCCAGCACATCAAGCCGGCAATGATGGCGAACGGTGCCTTGACGTAGAAGATGTAGGGCCAGCTGTATTGGTCACACAAAATCCCGCCCAGGATCGGCCCCATGATGGGCGCCACCAGCGTGGTCATACTCCACAAGCCAATCGCTGCATGGCCCTTGTCCTTGGGGAAGATGCGCAGCATCAGGGTTTGCGACAACGGCATCAGCGGGCCGCCGCATAAGCCGAGGAACACACGGAACAGCACCAGAATATTCATGCTGTTAGCCATGCCGCACAGGATGGAGAACACCCCGAACAGTATGAAGCAGGTGGCGAACACGCGGATGGCCCCGAAGCGCGAGGCCAGCCAGCCGGTCAGCGGCACCGAGATCACCTCGGCCACCGCATAAGAGGTGATGACGTAGGTGCCCTGACTGGTCGAGGTGCCCAGACTGCCGGCAATATTGGAGACCGACACGTTGGCGATGGTGGTATCCAGCACGGCCAGAAAGTTGGCCATCGCCAGCATGATCGCCCCCAGCACCAGTTGCCCCCCTTGCAGGGGGCCTGGTTCAGCCGGTGTGGCAGGTGTCGCAGCAGACGACACCGGCAGCGGCTGTAAATTGGCCTGTTGCATGCCTGACTCCTCAGCCCTGGGTCTTGCCGCTGTCGACATTGCGATCAGCTAAGGTATTACCCTCACCCGGATGGGTGGTATCGACGGTCGCGACCATCGACAGCCCGACCTGCAGCGGACGCTTGGCGAGTTCCGCCGGATCCAGCTCGATACGCACCGGCAGACGCTGGACCACCTTGATCCAGTTACCGGTGGCAT